>JBBRFA010000033.1:0-28635 GCA_038225185.1 Chthoniobacterales bacterium | reverse complement strand
TGCTCATCCGACAATTTACCCGTCATGAGTATTGCCTGAACCTGGGAAATCTGAAGAAGAGCATTCTGCATCGTGGAAATTCGTTCTCGCAAACTCGCCAGACTCAGCTGGTGGTATGTATTCGCAAGTTGCTGCTTCGTGATCACCACGCTCGCACGCGTCCCAATGAGTCCTCCGATAAGCGTGCCGACAAGGCCGAATGTTGCTGCAAGCATCTCTGGTGTCATATTTTTCTTTGCTAACTGTGTATTATGAGGGGTTTTGAGCGTGTTTAGCACTTGATGAAATAGTTTGAAACGTTCTCATTTTGGAGTTAAAACTGTCATTCCTGAGAAATGCTAGCTATTTCTGTCTTTCGTTGGATGATAATGCGATGAATTTGGGGCATGGATAAACCGTTTCCAAATATTCGGGACTGGGATTTGGCTTTGCAAAAGGACATTATTTTGGCGGCGGAGAAAAAGACAGGGTTTTCACTATTGATTGGGAAATTTTTGAAGGCGGCGGAGCGCCGGAGATGGGTGGTGGGGGTGGAATCAGCTCGGGAATATGTGGAACTGGCGGAGGTGCTGCGGGAAGCGGGCGGGCGGTGGCAAGAGGTCGGGAGGCATTGCGCTGGCTGGTGCGTAATGTGCGGCAGCAGGAGGTGGAGGAGGCGACGGCGGCGGCTATGTCTGGGTCTGGGGAAGCGTGGCGGGCGCGGAGAGTTGAGAGTTGAGAGTTGAGAGTTGAGGGTTGAGGGTTGAGAGTTGAGAGTTGAGAGTTAAGGGTTGAGAGTTGAGGGTTGAGGGTTGAGGGTTGAGGGTTGAGGGTTGAGAGTTGAGGGTTGAGGGTTGAGGGTTGAAAAAGTGCGCTGCGCGGTGGGTTTTGGTATCCCAAGCGAGACGCGTTGGGATGGCAGGCTGGAAGCACTGCCCTACCCGGGAGGGATTCTGGCGGTTTTTTCGGGAAACATAAAATACCCGCCCCTTAGTTGTCCCTTCCTCGTCCATGACAGGTAAAACATGGCTGCTTTCAAACAGTGAAACGGAGTGCTACGTTGAAAAAAATCTGTCTAATTATGTTTATTGAACCTGGAAACTCACTCTTCGCTTTTGGGCGATTTCAAATCGCGATGATCTTGCGATTCGCAACTCTGGGTGGAATCCTGGCCCTGGTTACATTTATCGCTTTCGCCAAAATCGAGGCGGCACCCGCCGATTCGCTTGCCGATCTCTCTGCGTCAATCAGTAAAGATTTCCCGAGTGTGCCTGCCCTGAGCACTGCCGAACTGGCCGACTGGCTTAAAGATTCCAAGAAATCGCCCCCCATTCTGCTCGATGTGCGGGAGGAGAAAGAATATGTCGTGAGCCATTTGCCGGGAGCGCGGAGGGCGAAAAGCGATGCCGTTCGGCAACTCCGCCAACTCGGCGCCGCCGAGGCAACTCCCGTCGTGGTTTATTGTTCGGTGGGTTATCGTTCCGCTGTGCTGGCGCGGAAACTGGCAGAGGCCGGTTTTACCAAAGTTCGCAACCTAACAGGATCGATCTTTGCCTGGTCCAACGAGGGCCGTCCACTTGTTAACGCAACTGGCGCGACCAGCGGGGTGCATCCCTTCGACGCCAGTTGGGGGCGTTACCTTGAGCAATCAAAATGGCGCTGGGTGCCCGAAAATTGAGAACCCAGCCCGCGCTCGAGGTCCAAACCCATTCTCTTTAGTTTTAGGTAAATATTTTTTACCACGAATGGGCACTAAGTGACACTAATAGGGGAAAGGAACCAGATTTGTAGTTAAATTCGTGTCGCTTTGTGTCCGGTTGTGGTTTTTATAGTGGCCTGGTTTTTGCAGGTGAATTTGTTAGTTTTTCTCCTCCACGGCGACTAACTGGCCGTTGCGGATGTCGGCCTCTTGCAATGTGCCGTTGGGAAACAAGCACACGTGGCGGAAGACAACGCGCACGGTTTGCCCCGGGCGCAGTTGCAATTCGCGCAGGCGGTGGCGCGGCACTTCGGCTTCGAAGGGTTCATGCGTGCCAGTGCGTTCGAGGCTGATGCGTCCGTAATTTCCGGCAGAGAAAACGTGCTGAATTTTGGCTTCCAACGAATATTCGGTCTGCGGTTCTCCCTCGGGTTCGATTTCAACGTCGTGCGGTCGCACGTAGATTACGTCGTGATTCTTACCACTTTTCCCGAGGCCGGCCTGGAAACGGTTCACATTACCTAAAAATTCGATCACAAAGGGGGAGGCGGGCCGATCATAGACCGATTGTGCGTCGCCCACTTGCTCGATGCGGGCGTTGTTCATGATGACGACTTCGTCGGCGAGTTCGAGTGCCTCCTCCTGGTCGTGGGTGACGAAGACGGTGGTGATTTTTATTTCCTCCTGAAAAGCGCGCAGCCAGCGCCGGAGATCTTTGCGCACCTTGGCGTCGAGCGCGCCGAAAGGTTCGTCGAGGAGCACGACCTTGGGGTTGCTGGCGAGGGCGCGGGCGAGGGCGATACGCTGACGTTGACCGCCGCTTAACTCGCTGGGGAAACGTTTTTGCAGGCCATCGAGCTGCACGAGTTCGAGGAGTTCGTTCACGCGGGCCTGGATGGCGTCGGGCGAGGGACGTTTGTCGCGAGGCATGGCGCGGAGTCCGAAGGCGATGTTTTTCTCAATCGTCATGTGCCGAAAAAGCGCGTAATGCTGAAAAACAAAGCCGACGCCGCGTTTGCCGGGGATGGTGTCGGTAACGTCTTCGCCGTGGAAAAGGACGCGGCTTTCGGCGCGGGGATCGGGAAATTCGAGTCCGGCCATGATGCGGAGCAGGGTGGTTTTTCCCGAGCCGGAGGGGCCTAACAAGGAGACGAGTTTGCCGGTGGGCACTTCGACGGAGACGTCGTCGAGAGCTTTGAAATTGCCGAAGGTTTTATAAATGTGAGTCGCCTGGATGCTCATGAGCGGGAAATGTTAGGAACGGGATGGGACTGGGTTGGGGCTGGTTTAGAAATTGTTAGGAATGGGCGTTTTTGGAGAGACGCCATTCGATGAAGTTTTTGAGGATGAGCGTAAAGACCGCCAGTAAAGTGAGCAGGGAGGCGAGGGCGAAAGCGGCGCTGCCATTATATTCCATGTAAAGAGTCTCGATGTAGAGCGGCATGGTGCTGGTCTTGCCTTTGATGTTGCCCGAGACGACGGAGACGGCGCCAAATTCCCCCATGGCGCGGGCGTTGCAAAGAATGATGCCATAGAAGAGGCCCCATTTGACGTTGGGCAGGGTGACGCTTAGGAAGGTGCGCCAGCCACCGGCTCCGAGGGTGAGGGCGGCGTATTCCTCGTCCTTACCCTGGGCTTCCATGATGGGGATGAGTTCGCGCGCGACAAAAGGCAGGGTGATGAGGATGGTGGCGAGGACGATGCCGGGCAGGGCGAAGATGACTTGAAGATCGTGTTCGCGGAGGAACGGAGCAAACCAGCCGTGGGTGGTGCTGAAGAGCAGGACGAAGACGAGACCTGCAATGACGGGTGAGACGGCGAAGGGCAGATCGAGCAGGGTGACGAGGAAGCTTTTGCCTTTGAAAGAATGTTTGGTGATCGCCCAGGCGGCGGCGAGGCCGAAGATTATATTCAGTGGCACCGAGATGGCAGCGACGGTGAGTGTGAGCTGGATGGCAGACACGGCGTCGGCATCCTGGAGGGAGGCGAGATAGACTTCCCACCCTTTTTTAAAGGCTTCGTGAAAGACCACGACGAGGGGGATGAGGAGAAACAAGGTGAGAAAACCGATGGCAATCGAGGTGAGCAGCCAGCGCACCCAGAGGGGTTCGCTGATCGCGCTGTCGGTGCGCGGCACATTATCGTAACGTTTTCTGGAGATGACGCCGGCCATAAGGTTAGGTGCGCGCTTTGCCGACGGATTCGGACCAACGCTGGAGCAGGTTAATGATGAGAAGCAGGATGAAGGAAGCGACCAGCATGACGCACGCGACCGCCGTGGCCTGGGGAAAACGATACGATTCGAGCGATTTGACGATGATGAGCGGGGTGATCTCGGTCACGAGCGGTCGATTGCCCGAGATGAAAATCACCGAGCCGTATTCGCCGATGGCCCGGGCGAAAGCGAGTGCGAAGCCGGTGACGAGAGCAGGGAGCAGGGCGGGGAAGATAATTTGGAAGAAGGTTTGAAAACGATTCGCCCCGAGTGAGGCGGCGGCTTCCTCGACATCGGCATCGAGGCTTTCGATGACGGGTTGCAAGGTGCGCACGACAAAGGGAAATCCGATAAAGGTGAGGGCGATAAAAATGCCGACTTGGGAGTAGGTGGTTTCGATGCCTGCGGCGTAAAAATATTGACCGATCCAGCCGGTGCGCGAATAGAGTGCGGTGAGAGCGATCCCGGCGACTGCGGTGGGCAGGGCGAAGGGGAGATCGACGAGGGCATCGATGATTTTTTTACCGGGAAAACGGTAGCGGCTGAGCACCCAGGCGACAACGAGACCGAAGACGGCGTTGGTAAGTGCGGCGAGAAAGGCGATGCCGAAGGTCACTTTGTAAGAGGCCACCACCTGGCGGCTGCTGATGGCGGCCCAAAAGGCTTCCCACCCCATGCCGGAGGAACGGATAAAAACGGCGGAGAGAGGTATAAGGACGATGAGGGTGAGATAAGTGACCGTGATCCCCATGGAAAGGCCGAAACCGGGAATGACTCGGTGCGGACGACGTTTGCGCGGTTTGGCGGGGATGAACTCCGGAGCGGACGAGGTGTGGGTGGTCACGAGATGGGATGAACGATTTTCGCAGAGTGGCCACGGTGAGGGCAGGGAAAGCCTGGCCTGGAGACGGATTTATTGAAGGTAGATCTGATCGAAGATGGCTCCTTCGTCGAAGAATTTTTTTGTGGCGGGACCCCAGCCGCCGAAGACTTCGTCGATGGTGTAAAGTTTGACGGGTTTATATTGGTCTTGATATTTTTCGAGGAATTTTTCGTTACTGGGACGGAAGAAATGTTTTCCGGCGAGATCCTGGCCAAAGTCGCTATAGAGGTATTCCAGGTAAGCTTGGGCGACTTTCCGGGTCTTTTTGCGGTCCACATTTTTATCGACGAGCGCGACGGCGGGTTCGCCCAGGATGCTGGCGGGTGGAAGGACGATTTCGTTTTGATCACCAGTCTCGCGCAGGCTAAGGAGAAGTTCGTTTTCCCACATGATCAGGACGTCGCCGATCTGGCGTTCGGCAAAAGTCGTGGAACTGCCGCGTCCGCCAGTGTCGAGCACGGGGACGTTGACGTAGAGTTTTTTTACAAATTCCTGCGCCTTGGCTTCGTCGTTGTTGTATTGGAGCAAGGCCCAATGCCAGGCAGCGAGAAAGTTCCAACGTCCGCTGCCCGAGGTTTTGGGATTGGGAGTGATGATTTGCACGCCGGGCTGGATGAGGTCGCCCCAATCTTTGATGCCTTTGGGATTGCCTTTGCGCACGAGAAAACCGACGGTGGAGAGGTAGGGGGCACTGTTTTTGGGGAGGCGTTTCTGCCAATCGGCGGGAAGAAGATTGCCCTGGGAGTGAAGTGCGTCGATGTCGCCTGCGAGGGCGAGGGTGACGACGTCGGCTTCGAGACCGTCGATGACGGAACGGGCTTGTTTGCCGGAGCCGCCATGGGATTGTCTGATGACGACGGTCTGGCCGGTTTTATCTTTCCAGTATGTGGCAAAACCGGCGTTGTATTCGGTGTAAAACTCGCGGGTCGGGTCGTAGGAAACGTTGAGTAATTCGATTTTTTGGGCAAAAAGCGAGGAGGCAAGCAGGATGAAGATGGCGATGGATAAGGCGGGTAATTTCATGCGGAAAGCGGTGTTTTAGCCCTTGGGGAAACGCAGGGTCAGGCTTGAATACGGGTTTGACGCAGGGCGTGGAGTAACGGAAGCAGGATGCCGGTGGCTTGTCGGGATTGATCGGCGATGGGAAGTTGTGAGGGCAGGCCGAGAATGACTTCGGAGGGCTGCGGAGCTTGTTCTGGAGTGGGGGTAAAGATGCGTTCCAAAGAAGAGTTGGGAGCGGGCGTGCCTGCGATGACGCCAGTGGAGGGTTCGGGATTCCAACCCAGGATTTTCGAGAAAACCTGGCCGATTTCGGGTGTGGCAGGCCAGACTTGGGGGATGATGCCCTGGGCTTGATCGGTGCTTCGCAAAGTGACGACGAGATCGTAAGGGTAACGATAAATTTCGCGCTCAAGCAATTGCACATGGGGCACGTTGGATTTTTCCCAGAGTCGCACGCCTTCGAGTTGCTGGCTTTCGGTGAGGGAAACTTGTTGATTGAAAGCATCAACATTGATGATGGGAAAGACGGTTAACTCGATTTCGTTGAGGAGTTCGAGTTTATGGGCGAGGGCGACGATAAAGTCGGCGATGACGAACCCGGTGGCATGATCGTTGCCGAACCATCCTCCAATGATGAGGGCATGGATGCGTTGATGGGAGCGCGTGGGGCCAACGATGTGGAAGTAGGGAATGAGATTTTCGCGAGAGACAGGTTGCGCGGCACCATAACCGAGGATGAGTGCCGGGCTGTCTTCGGAAAGATCGGCGAGTGGTTCGACCAGGCCGGCGAGATTCCAAGGATTGGACTCGTAACGAAGGCGCAGTTGCTCGCGTGCCAGAATAGCGGGGTGTGAGTCGGTAATGGTCATTGGGATGAAATCTAATTACGAGGTTGAGTGAACAATATAAACCTGATTAAGCAAGTAGAAAATGAAAAATTTAGGTTCGTTGGGGATTTTTCGTTGGCATCGGCGGACGGCGCCGACAGGGATTTAGACCTTCTGGAGGAGAGACGTGTTCATGCTAAAAAATGACAGGTGAGCCAGGAAAGGCTTCATTTTCATGGGCTTAAGAAGATTTTCTGGGGGGGAAGAGCAGGGAGGGTCAACTGAGCTCGAAGGGGAGGGGAAGGTTGTTATTCCGCAACTTTTGCGAGGTGTGAGCGACGACCTGCGCGAGCGTGTATTGATCGAGAATATTGGAGATGGAATTGCGGACATCGAGCATCAACATTCGCAGGCCGCAGTGTTCTTCGTCGGGACAGGTGCATTTCTGATATTGCGTCTGGCTGACGCAAGCGATGGGTGCGAGGGGACCGTCGATCATGCGCACGATTTGGCCCATGGAGATGGTATCGGCGGGTTTGGCGAGGGAATAACCGCCGAGCCGTCCACGTTTGCTTTGGATGATGCCGGCTTCGCGGAGTTGGACGAAGATTTGTTCGAGAAAAGCACTGGGGATACCTTCTTTTTCGACGATTTCGTTCACCCGCAGGAGTTCCCGTCCGGATTCCTGGGCAAGAGCGATGTCGATCAAAGCGCGTAGAGCGTATTCGCCACGTTTGGAAAGTTTCATGTTGGATTAAAAAAGGGGCAGTGAAAACGGTTTGCCCGCAGTGGGTCAATCCCTCATGCGCTGATCAACATTGCAACTGCTATTTGTGTGTCCGGGAAAATCTTTGTTTATTCTCACAATCCTCTTTATTAAATGACGAGCTTATTTTGACCACTTCTTTTTTCCACTCTCATCCGGCAGCCGCTTTGGTCAAATATTTGCTACCGGTGTTCTTTTTTTTCAGCGGTCTGTTTATTTTTAGCAGGCACAACAATTTTGGTTTTTACTTTCATCCCGACGAGCGGGGCAAGGTGCAGCAAGTGCTCGAAAAAACGCGGAATTTTCATCATCCACTACTGATGTTGACGGTGTGCCAAAGGACGACGGCAGTGGTCAAGGACTTAAAAAATACCAGGCTGACGTTTCAAGAGGTGGTTGAGATTGGACGTTGGGTGGCGGCGGTGTTTATGGCGGGCGCGGTGGCGTGTCTAACGGCATTGATGCTACGACTGGTAAGCTGGCAGGCGGCGGTGGCATTGGGTGTGGTGTTGTGTTTCGATCCGACACTGTTTTTTGTGGCGCATTTCATGAAAGAGGATCCGGCTTTTTTATGTGCACTGGCGGGGTTGTTTTTGGCGTTTTCGGTTATTAATCGGAGACCGGGCCTGCCGCAAACCTTGCTTTTTGGGGCAGCGGCTGGTTTGGTTTTTTCGTCGAAATATACGGGTTTGATCAGTTGGGTGGCGATTTTGCCGGCTTTATGGCTGGTGCGACGTGAGGCAAAAATGGTCGTGCCGGGTTGGGGAAAAACGCTACTGGTGTTCTGCGCGGGAATGCTCGGGGTGTTCTTGCTCTTCAACTATCAAATGATCACGGATTTCGACAAGTTCCGGGCAGGGTTTGGACGCGAACTGACCGAAGTGGTGGTGGGGCCGCATGGAGCGCGAAAAACGGAGGTGCCTCATGCCCATTATATACGGTTTTTAATGGAGGATTTTCCGTTTTGGTATTGGCCTGTGGTTGGGATATACGGGTGGTTTGCCTTGCGTTCATCGAAGGAACTATTTCGGGAACATTTGTTTCCCTGCGTGATTTTATTGGCGCTGGTGATCATGCTCTCGTTCAGCCCCAAGGTGGGGGATCGTTATTTGTTGCCGGTGGAGGTGTGGGTGCTGTTTGCCATGTGCGGCGCAGCGGGGTTTCTCGCGCAAGAGCTTGGCAAAAAATCGAGGTTGTTGGGGAATGGACTGGCAGCGGCATTGCTGGCGGGCGTTTTTTACATGCAGTGGCGGGGAAATTTACCAGCGCGCGGAGGTTGGAGTGAAACTTACGAATCGTTTACGAGAGACTCTTTTGCCGAGCTCCGAACCTGGATTCGTGGAAACATCCCGCTGGACGCGGTGTTGTTGCAACCTGAAAAACGGTTTTTACCCGATCCTGAATTGGGTTTTTTCGATGACAAACCGAAGGATTTTCCTCAAAAAATTTTGAGTCAGAGCACATTCATTAAAAGTGGATCGCTTAAAAGTGCTCGAGAAGCGGGGGTTACTCACGTGGTCGTTATCTCTGGCCGGGTGAATCGTTACGATACCGAAGTGCGTTACGCCACGAACAAAGCTGTGCAGGATCGAAAGGCACGTTCCACTTTTTACAATGAACTGCAATCCAGCAGTCGGCTCATTCATAAAGTGTCCAAGGAATGGAATACGATAATGCATCCGGGGTTTGAAATTTACGAATTAAACCCGCTTCCTGAGCCTGAATAAAAACCGCTCGTTTACAATCGGAGCAGCCAGCCCAAAGCTGATTCCCAAAGCGATCCACTGCCTGGATACGGGACGGAATCGCGGATTGTGTCCTCGCGTTCCTTACGATTGCGGAGCGCTTCGACTTGCGCCAGGGCGATGGCCTCGCGCGCTTGCGGCGTAAGTTCCTTTTTCGACCCATCTGGAGCGAGTTCTTTTTGAGGCAGCAAGGCGGCTTCTCCAGCGTCGAGCCAGATAAAATAGCAGGTAATACACACATCGACTGTGATCTGCGTGCCCTCCGCAGACGGCACGTGCGCCTGGGGCATCCGCAGAGAACACGATGGGCAGGCCCGTGGACCGACATGCCCAGCCTCCGAATATCCCCGAGCCTCCTGCCAGACCTCGTTCAAAAATCCACCATCGATCCCTTTGCGCAACAAACTCAGCGTCACCGCACGACCAGTACACGCCGGGCATTGCCAGATTACCCCAAAACCAGCTTGGGTTTTGGTTAAAATCTGCCGACAGCTTGGGCACTCAAACATGTCTGTTTTTACTGGGGGCACTCTTCCGGCTCCAGATCAAAAATCCCGCGCCGATCAAAATCATAAACACCGAATAAAACTGTCCGCGCGTTAGAGATCCGATCAATCCCGCGTCTGGCTCACGAAAGTGTTCGCCGGCGATTCGCACCACTGCATACCCGATGAAAAACAGCCCGGTGAGCACGCCATTCCTAACCTTGCAACGCGTGCGCACCCACCATAGCACGGCAAAAAGCAGCAGCCCCTCCAGCGCAGCCGCATATAACTGGGAGGGATGCCGCGGGGCAAGTATTCCGGCCAGCAATTCGCGCAACTCCACGCTAGAGCGCGCCTCCACCACGAATCTGTCCACCGTCCAGCCCGCCGACCCTGGAAACGTCGCCAACACACCCTGCGCCCGCGCCCAAGCCTGCTCCGACCACGCCCCCGCATCCTGTAACTCCGCCGGGAATTGCATCGCCCACGGCACCTGCGTTTTTCTCCCGTAAAGCTCGCCATTGATGAAATTTGCCATTCGCCCAAAGAAAATCCCCAGGGGCGCCACCACCACCAGATTATCCCCCAAACCCGTCCAGGAAATCTTGTGTCTCCGCGCATACCACAACGTATAAAAAAACAACCCGATAATGCCTCCATGACTCGCCATTCCCCCTTCCCAGACCCGGAAAAACACCGTCGGATCGCTTGCGAACCCGTTCCAATCGTAAAATAGAAAATAGCCCAGTCTGCCTCCCAGCAGCACACCGAATAAGGCGCTCCAAGTGATAAAATCGCTCACTTTCCCCGGTTCGATTTCCGAATACCCGCGCTCCGCCAGTCGGCGATAAAGCAGCGTGCCCAACACGAACGCCAGCACATACGCCAACCCATACCAGCGCGGACCGAATCCGTTCGGCAACTGAAAAATAAACGGACTCAAATGATGAACGTAATACCCCAGCATCACAGTATCTCCACCACCAGTGCGGTCGTGTTATCGCGCCCCGCATCTTTTACCGATAATTCCACCAGCCGTTGCGCCACAGGAATTTGCGATTCCGTAAATCCCGGCTCACGCACCACCTGGAGCAGCCGTTCGTCGTATAAACCGTCGGTTAATCCATCGCTGCAAATCAAAAAAACGTCCCCTGCCACGCACCCCACCGAGCCGATCTGCGGTTCCACATAAATATGACCCGCTCCCAACGCCTTCTGCAGCACATTCCGCCGGGGATGCGTCCGCGCCAGATGCTCCGTTATCTGCCCATTGCGCAATAACCAGCCGACGTGCGTATCATCATGCGAAAGCTGCCGGATCCCGCCTGTTTTTGGGAGATAATAAACGCGACTGTCGCCCACGTGACCGAATACAAACCAGCCCGGACGCACCCAGCCCAGGCTCAACGTAGCCCCCATCCCCGCGCAATCCTCGTCCGTATCGCCCAGATAAAGCAGCGCCTTATGAATTTGCTCGAACAACTCTGTTAAAAAATCCGCCACCCCCAGATCGATCCCCGTCGCCGCCAGTTGGAAAGATTTCGGAAGCAAACGCACGACCCGATCCACCACGATCCGGCTCGCAAATTCGCCCGCGCGCTCCCCACCCATCCCATCGCTTACCGCAAAGGCAAAATCTCCCGTCTCAAATGTGCTCTCTCCGAATTTCCCCAAATAATGCACCTCATGCAGATTAAACTGCACCCCCAGAAATGCATCCTCATTATTTTTCCGCACCCGCCCGCTATTGGAAAAACCCGACCATCGCACCCCCATCGCCACCTCTTGTTTTAATTCAGTTTCCATCGCCCGCCTCCTCCAAAATTGTGGCAAATTCAAAATCAATCACGCAAAATCTTCCATCCGACGAACGATACGTAATATTTCGCGCCTCCGCATCATCGTGCCGCACCCCGAAAGGTTTTAACTCCGCAAAAATTTCCCCCGTCCGCTCCTCATCGATATGATCCACCCGCGCCCCGCAATTCGTTGTCACGATTTTCAACCCCTCCGGTTCCACCTCCAGCAACCTTGGCACAAACGTGCAGCCTCTCGCCTCCAGATGCCGCAGCACCCGCACCTCGTTCGCAAATCGCTCCTCCGCCTTCGGCCCGCGAAACGTCTTGTGCACGCTCCCTTCATAACTAATCCGCACCAAAGCCCGCTGGGTGTCTTTTACTTTTTCCATCAGACATTCATCTTCGGAGGAAAAATCCAGCCCGGCAAGCCACCAATCCATCCTCGCCCCCGATTCTCGCCAAAATACGGAAACATCATCCGTCTGGCACTGATCATGCATATATCTCCTTTGCAGCGAAAACCAGTAATTCGCTGTGTAAAAAACAACAATCCCTGGATCATATCGATCCGACCTGCATAAAACAAGACACAAACACCCAATACACTATGGCAAAGTATAAATTAGAATACATTTGGCTCGACGGCTACAAGCCGGTTGCCAACCTCCGCGGCAAGACCCTCGTCAAAGACTTCGACACCGAGCCCACGCTCGAAGAACTCCCGAAATGGGGTTTTGATGGCAGTTCCACCAGGCAAGCTGAAGGTCACAGCTCCGATTGCATCCTCGTGCCAGTCGCTTCCTACCCCGATCCGACCAAGGAAAACGGGATCATCGTTCTCAATGAAGTTTATCTGGCCGACGGCACCCCGCATTCGACCAACGATCGTGCCACCATCCTCGACGATTCGGGCACCTGGTTCGGTTTCGAGCAGGAATATTTCCTGTATAAAGACGGACGCCCCCTCGGCTTCCCCAAAGAAGGTTACCCGGCTCCACAGGGCAAATATTATACCGGCATTGGCTACGACGCCGTGGGCGACATCGCTCGTGAGATCGTCGATACCCATCTCGAACTTTGTCTCGACGCCGGCATCAACCACGAAGGCATCAACGCCGAAGTCGCCAAAGGTCAGTGGGAATTCCAGATTTTCGGTAAAGGCTCGAAAAAAGCCGCCGACGAAGTCTGGGTCGCCCGTTTTCTTCTCGAGCGCCTTTGCGAAGGTTACGGCGTGGACGTCAATTACCACTGCAAACCGCTCGGCATCGACCTCGACTGGAACGGTTCTGGTATGCACTCCAATTTCTCCACCGAATACATGCGCCAAACTGGCGGCAAGGAATACTTCGAGAGCCTGATGGCTGCGTTCGACAAATATAAAAACGAACACATCGCTGTTTATGGACCCGACAACCATCTGCGTCTCACCGGTCTGCACGAAACCCAATCCATCGATAAATTTAATTACGGCATCGCCAACCGCGGTGCTTCGATCCGGGTGCCGCACAGCTTCATCAACGACGGCTACAAAGGTTACCTCGAAGATCGGCGTCCCAATTCGCAAGGCAACCCCTACAAGATCGCCAGCCGCATCTTGCAGACCATTGCCACCGTGCCGCTTCCCTAATTACCGAATCGCACGAATTTCGATTCCAATAAAAAACGTCGCATCGCAAGGTGCGACGTTTTTTTGTGGGCGACACCCCAGTTTTTTCCATCGGAGAGCAACCAGTCGTCACCGTGTAGATTGCGTGCAGCGTGTTTGCCCCCATCATGCGGCGGCGAGCAGTCCCGGCAGGAGAAATCGGCCCAGCCAAATTTAAAAGATGAGCGAGATGGCCGAGGCGATGCATCCGTAGAGCACCAGTGGCCAGAAAGTTTGCCGAAGGATGCGTCCTTCCTCGTTTTGCAACCCGAGGATGGAGCAGACGGCGACGATGTTGTGGATGCAAACCATGTTACCCATCGCGCCGCCGGCGGATTGCAGGCTCAGGATCGTGGTGCGGGAGAGACCGAGTGTGGCGGCGGTCGCTTCCTGAATGCCGCCGAAAGTGAGATTTGAGACGGTGTTCGAGCCGGAGAAAAAGGTGCCGAGTGCGCCGAGATACACTGCGGCAAACTGCCACGCGCCACCGCCGATACTTGCCAGCCCATGGCCGAGAATCGCCGCGCAGGAACGTTCGCCGCCGATCATCAGCAATTTCACCAAAACCAACGCACCCAGAAAAGCGCCGATGGGCTTGACCACTTGCCGGAACGACTCCTGCCAGGCCGCGCGCTTAGCCGCTGCGGGCGTGCGGAAAAGGGCGAACGTAAGCGCGGAAACGAGGAAAAATGGAATTACCGAGGGCACAAAAAGCACCGCGTGCGACCAACTTAGCTCGGTTCCGAAAATATGCCGCCATTGGACGACCAGGGACGGGCTTAAACGAAAGTCGCCCAGCCCAGCGAGCGGGATATTCAAGGCGGGTTCACTGGAGGTCAGCCATGCTTTCAAGCCAAACGCGTCGAGGCGCGTAATGATTAGAATCAGCACGGTGACCCACAGCGGGAAGGTGGCTTTAAGCAAAACGGCTGGAGAGATTTTTTCCGTGCGCTCCAAGGTTTCGACACGCGCAAGGCCGACACCATGCCGCGCCAACCACACGGAGGCGGCAAGTCCGGAGAGACCACCCGCGATGGAGGGAAATTCGAAGTCGAAAAACGCCACCGTGACGTAAGCTGCCATCGTCGCACCGATGACCAATGCGATGAAACCCAGGTTTCGCTGAATTTCACGGGTGGGCACCACCACGCGCAATGCCAGCAACGGTATGAAAAGCGCCGCCCCCGCGTGCATCAACGCCGTCTTAAACGCGACTTCGCGCATCTCATCAGACGTCAGATTTAATCCTTCGAATCCGAACCACGTCGGCATTCCCACGGCTCCGAAGGAAACCGGCACGGTGTTCATCATCAGGCAAAGCACCGCCACGGGAAGCGGGGCAAACCCCAGCCCCACGAGCAGCGGGGCAGCTAATGCGGCTGGCGTGCCGAATCCGCTGACTCCTTCGACCAAAAACGAAAACGCCCACCCGACGATCATGAGTTGCGCGACGCGGTTCGTCGTAATGCCGTTGAGCCACTGCCGCACTGTGGCCATCGCCCCCGAGTGCTCCATGGTTTTGAAAAGAAGGATCGCCCCCCAGACAATCAGGATCGGCGTCAGCGCCGTGAGCAATCCCGCCATCACAGCGGCGTGAACGAGCAGTGGACTTAATGCGAAGTAGCCGAGTAGAAGTCCATATAAGACGAACGCCGCGAGGGGCAGCGCGAAGTTCGACGGCATGGCCTTTTTCTTGGTCATCAAAAAGATGAGCAGCGCGACAGGCAACGCGGCGAGGATGAGATCGATCTTGGCTATCAATTGAAAATGATTTGGGTTACGACAAGGAACGGATGCCAGCGCCCATCGCGTGCTGGTGCAGTGCCCGAGGGTTGATTAAACGGAAAAATCACTTTTTACCAGCAGATAAAAGACTGCTGGTGTGATGGGCGGGGGCGGTGATCAGGAGGGTTCCAGAGAGGGAATGCCAAGCAGAGCCTCATAATCGGAGAGAGTGCCGCCCGCAAGGCAACACTCGATGATTTCGCGGCCAGCGGGCAGTAGATCCTCCACGAGGAATTGCGACAATTCGCGATGGAAAAAGTCTTCCAAAATCCTGGCTCCCTGGTCGTAGGCGGCGGTGCCGACTTCCGGTTGCTGATCCACCTCGAAGAACCAGACACCGAGGGTGCGCCCTTCCATGATGATCTTCCCGGGCGTGTAACCGAGCAGCGGGCAGCGGGAGGGTTTCATTTGGCTCTCGGTGAAACGCGCCCCGCCACGGCGAGCGAGGAATTCGCGGGTGATCCATTGTGGCATAAATCCGACTTCCCATGCGCCTATGTATTGGTTGGGAGTTAAAATGTAGCGAACTTTTGGCGTCTCGATAATTTGGTTGAGAAGAAGGTTGGCCTGGTCCACCCGGCGTCCCGTGGCAAATGGCCAGTAGGAGCCGACGCCCTCGGAGGACATGCCCTCGGTGGCGACGATGCTGGGGTTGGCATGGCCGCGCGGGGCCACCAAACGCCACAACCATGCCAGGGCAGGTGGCAATTTATGGAATATCCCGATGATGCCGTAGGTCGGAAAGTCCGCCGTGCAGGGAGGCGTCCGCACGCCCATGCTCCGGATGTCCACATCAACGGCACCTGTGACGACGTTGGGCACAATGTTGCGGGGAATGATCACCCGTGGATTTGGACAAGGGACGCCGGGTGCGTCCTCGGTGTGCTCCCAGATGAGGGAAGTGGCGTCTGGTTTGCCCTGCACATTGAGAAAGAGCAAGGGTTCGGGAGGATGAATGGTGAGCTTCTCAAGATGAGGATCGATCCCATAATGGTTGATGTGGTTGATGCGAACGAACCAGGCGTTTTCCGCATCGACGAGACTAAGTTTGCCCGATTTATTTTCCAGCGACGGATGGCACAGTGCCATGTCATCGGTGACGGGCCGGAGGTCGCAAGCACGGGGCAGGGTGAGCAGTCGGCTTTCGCCATTGACGATGTTACGTCCGATTAAAAGCGAGCCATCGGCCTGACGGTGGGCGTGCTCGAGCATTTCGCTCTTGCCACCACCGCTGGCACCTTCGTGGGAAATCACGATTTTGTTATCATAGGGGGTGATGACCTGGACCGTGGAGCAATGCATGGTGACCCAGTGCTCGGCTTCACCGATGTTCAGGAGAACGCCGTAGATGCCTTTTTTGGCACTGGGACCGGGATATAAATTGTAGCTAAAAAGCTCGTGGGCGGCATCGAGGCGGTTATGAACCACCACTTGCCGACCCTCGAAGTGAGTGTGGCGGAAGGGTGGCGCCACGTAGATGACGGCGCGCGGCGCGAAATCCTTGGGAATTTCCTCCTCGGTGAGGATGCCTTGGAGCAGTGCGAGGCCAAGGGCGAAGAATCCGGCGTTGGCCGGCGCGATGACGAGTGCGTCGGTGCCTTTTCCCTGCATTCCCGCGTGGAAGGGGAAAACGGCGAGGTCTTGTTCCTTAAGCCAGGCGAAGGTTTCCTCGCGGACACTGGCGAAGTCCTTGCCAAAGCGGCCCAGATAGGTCGGCTTGTCGGTGGGAAGGGAATCGCCGATGACCATGCAATCGGGATCGCGGCGGCGCATGTAGGCTTCGGGATAATTTGCGTTGATCCCATTGCGTGCGCGGCAGACAGAGGCTTCGACAACCCTGCCTTTGCCGGGGACTTCGTAGGCGACCTCATGCCAGCCATCGACTGCATCGCGGACCGCGAGATCGACGAGTTGGGCGGAGGAAGTGGCGACAGTGACGGATTTTGCCGAATCGAGCAGGGCGGCGGCTTCCGGGGGGACTGGGAAGCCCAAGAGCTTGCTGAAGACGTGTGTATTGCTTTTCATTCTTAGTGAAGTTTAGAGGAGTCTAATGGACATGGTGCTGAGAAAAATCAATTTCTCACCCAGATGCCGAGTGTGGGGTTTGCCTCGTCGAAGCGCACGAAATGATAGCTGTCTTTGATTTGTGCGCTGATTTTATCGAACAAGGCGCGATCCACGACGTCGGTGCCCGGCCACACGATGTAGCGCACCTCGTGTGCGGCCAGATATTCCAGCGGATCGGCGAGGTCGCCGCGGAAAAATTCGCGGGATCGATTCCAGCGCTGCTCGATGTCGCGTTGATAGCCCCGCCAGAGCTGTTCGTGCGAGGCCCAGCCGAAGACGGTGGGTTTGTTGGTAAAAAGCGGCAGGGCGCCATTTTCAATAAAGGCTTGCGCATCGGATTTGGGCGCTTCCAGAATCACCCCCCAAGGCTGTGCTTCGAGATAGTTTAAAATGGAGTGGCGAATGTTAATGTTTTGCGGCGCATTCGGGTCGCGGTTTTCGCGGCGCATATAAGCTGCGCCATCGAGCTGACCCTTGGCGTATTTATCGCCCTGCCACCAGGTTTTCCCGAGGAGAAAGACGTAAAACAGCATCGAAAAAAGCACTGCTGCGGTGCCGACGCGCACGACGATTTGCCGGCGCATGACGGAGAGATTGATCGGTGCCAGGAGCAATGTGGCGAGGGCGCCAACCCAGGGCCACCATTTCAAGGTGGTGTTAAAGCGATCGAAACGTCCGCTGTAAAGATCGTCCACATTGAGCAATTCCATCACGATGAGGTAGGCGACAATCAACATGGGCAGCCAGCGCAATTCTTTTTGATCCTTGGGCACGGCGAACCAGCATAAAATTACCAATGCATAGACCGGCCAAAGCTGGATGAGATACAATATAAACGGCGCATGTTGCTCGGGATTAACCAGTTTGATGGACATCCCAGTGCCAATCGTGCGGGTGAGAAAATAAGAAAAATAAGGATAAAATAGCACCCAGGCAACTAACGACACGCCAACAATGAAAACCAGGTCGGGCCGGCCACGGTAACGCCAGACAAATGCGATGACCCCCAATACGAGGACACTTTGAAACGGGAGATTCCAGGTGTTCACCGCGATGGAAAGGGGCACGGTGCCCATCAAAGCCGCCCAGGCCCAGCGTTGCCGGGGTTCGTTGCGCAGAACCCCGAAAGCTGCCACCGCCACGGCGAGCAACACGTAACCGCCGAGCGGTGCATGGAAATCGCCGAGTTGAACGACGTAGGAAAAAATCTCCATCGGCATTTCCAGGATCGATTCCATGTGCGCCTCGCGCGTGGGAGTTTCCTGGGGGATCATGCCGTAGGCGAGTTTTTGCACCGCGATCCCCATCGGTTTCAACTCCTCGTAACGATCCGTCGCCGCACCGCCAATGAAGCGCATCGAGGAAAAAAGCGTCTCATCTTTTATCATCATCGGCGTAAAAAGACACGCGCCCGAGCCGCCCAGCATGAGCGCTGAGAGAATGATCGTCTGGTTGGCCCGATTTCTGGTAAACGACTTGATGTATTCGTAGGCGGGTGCCATCACCAAGCCGACCACCACGGCGTAACCGACATTGTAGGCAGTGCCGGCTGGGACATGCAAAATGCGTCCGAGCAAGCCGGCGGCATAATGTTGGAAGGAATAATACTGGGTGAGTTTATAAGGATGCAGCCAGAGATCGGGCACCGGAAGCGTTCCGCCCTGGAGATAGCTGGCCACGAAAAGAAGATCGGCGATTTTCTCCGAGGAAGCATTGATATCGGGATAAAAATAGCGCCAGAGCATGACATACCCGAAGCCGAAGAGAAATGCCGCCTCGCCGCCCGCGAACGTGCGCAGTTGGGCGCGTTGTTTCCAGAGCAGCCAAAGCGAGAACGCGGTGGAAAATGGCATTAGCCAGCCCAGGGCGCGAAATCCGTGAAAATGCTCGATGAAAAAGAAAATCATGCACCCCGTGAGCACGGTGAAAGCCTTGGCGAGACCGTAGGGCAGCCGGGTGAGCCGGGCACCACCGGCGGCGAGTCCAGCCAGGTTGATCAGCAACACGGTGAGCAAAAGGAGGTTAAATAAATGATTCATCCCATGGGTGAGTTATCAGAGCGAGTTCACACTTCGCAAGCTAAAGTGATGCCAATGCAGGGGGGTGGGGATCAGAATTTATCGAAATAAGGGGTCTCGTAGTGGCCGGGTTGCGATTTGGGAGGGGCGGGTTTGTTTTTTTTGGCGAACGATTTTTTCTTCGGAGGCGGAGCTGCGGCGCGGGCCAGATCGTCGAGAGCGCGGGAGATTTCGCGCAGTTCCTCTCGATCCTGGGTGATTTTTATGAGGATGGCGCGCCGCTTTTGTTTTTCGAGCTTCTCCAGTTTGGTCGTCTTGTTTTGGAAATTCCAAGCTGATTGTTGTTTGGCTTTGTGCAATTCCCTGCGAATAACCGCGAGGCTCTGGCGCAAATCGTTCACGATGCGGAGCATCATGCCGAGGGAGGATACGCTGGAGAGGGTTGCGCCACCGCCCAGCTCGATGCGCACCGCCACGGCTTCGAGTCGCTCCAGATCGTGCGCATGGTAGGCCGACTGCGCTTCCTCCCAGAGATCGCGGTCGTGCGCGGTAAATTCTCCGTTGGCATCGGGATGAAGCTGGCGCACGATTTTACGATATAAAGCTTTGCGCCGCTTCTCATTGGTCTGCTCGACGGCGATGGGTGGCGAAAAAGGACACGCCTCCCGTTCCCGACGCGGTTTCTCGTATTGCGTGCCGTCGATTCGGGCGCGTTCGCGGGCCACCGCTTCGTCAAAATCGGGTGCTTCGAGACCGGTGACCAAATTATACATTTCCGCGATACTTTCAAAATAAACACGCACCTTTTTCTGCTCCGCCTTGGTCATGTTATCGAAATCCTCGAGATCGAAATCTGGCGGTAAATCGCTCGTGCCAAAGAGGCGCGGCTTATTTTGGTCAAAAGGATCGTCCTCGTCGGGATCTGGATCGTCGGCACTTGGATCCGGGTCGGGGTTGTCGCGTGCGGCCATGATCTTCCGGTAAGCTTCGGCGGCGGAGCAGCGGGCCAAGTATTGATACTCTTGGATGACATCGAGAAGATGGATTTTTTCGTAGAGAAGCCGGTTGATCTCGCGTTGTTCGGAAAGGAGAGGTCCGAGAATTTGCGCCTCCCAGCGTTCGTAAGCTGGAAGATCTTCGGTCTCAAAACGTTCCAGGGCGGCGCGAAGCCCGGTCGCCTCGTTATTCAGGGTCTGGTATTCTGCCTGGGCGGCCTGACGAAACGGTTCATCATCGATTATTACAAGTGTGACGATGGTCTTGCGGGGAGGATAATAAGAGAGTGGCACCCTGCGGCGCAGTGATTTTCGCTTCGATTTTGGCATGAGACAGGTGGGATGATGCTGCATTCGTTCCCGAAAAACAACGTGGGAAAGAAAAAAATTTGGGCAGGATCGATGCCATCGAACGAAGGAGACCGATTTGCGGAGATGCTCATTAACCGGCTGCTGAAGCTGAGTTGCCTTCCGCATCCCACACTAGCGAAAGGATAAGAAAAAGCGTAAGACCTGTTTTGGAAAAAAGTCGCTGGGTTATAGCGGTTTAGAGCGGTTTAGAGCGGTTTAGAGCGGTGTGTCTATGACCGCCGAACCGGGCACTCCTAGCTTTCTGTGCTGTCGGCGAAGAGGTATTGGAAGTCGTCCAAGGTGAGGGACTTGACAAAATTTTCCTCGCCTAGAATATCCTGGGCCAGGGCACCTTTGCTTTTTTGCAGGGCACGAATTTTTTCCTCGATGCTATCCTTGGTGATGAGGCGATAAGCGTTGACGGTGTTTTTCTGGCCGATGCGATGGGTGCGGTCGATGGCTTGATTTTCCACCGCGGGATTCCACCACGGGTCGTAAAGGACGACGTAGCTGGCCGAGGTGAGGTTAAGGCCGAAACCACCGGCGCGTAACGAAATAAGGAAGACGGCACTGCCGGGGGCGGACTGGAAGTTTTTTACGAGCTGACCGCGATCCTCGGTATCGCCGGCGAGATAGAAACTTTGCCATTGGCGGGCGGTGATTTCCTTTTGCAAACGATCCAGCATGGAGACGAATTGGGAAAAGACGAGCACCTTGTGGCCTTCCTCGATGAGGGGTTCGAGGAGGTCGAAAAGGGCTTCCTGTTTGGCGCTGTCGGAGTCGGTGAGTTTGGGGTCGGCCAATCCAGGGTGGGCGCAAATCTGGCGGAGACGGAGAAGGGAGGTCAGGATGTGGAAACGTTCCTTGTCGAGTTGTTTGCTGGTATTGATTTTGAGCAGACGCTGGCGGGCGACTTTGAGTTCGGCGCGGTAACGGTGAAGTTGGTCGCCTTCCATGATGCAGTGGAGATCTTCCTCGATGCGATCGGGGAGATCGGTGGCGACTTCTTTTTTGGAGCGTCGCAAGAGGAAAGGACGCACGCGGGCGGCGAGACGGCGGGTGGCGAGGGCGTCTTTTTTTTCGTTGAAATGAGTGAGAAAAGCGGCCTGATTACCGAGGATGCCGGGCATGGCGAAGGACATGAGGCTCCAGAGGTCGAGGAGACGATTTTCGATGGGGGTGCCGGTGAGGATGAGGCGATGGTCGGCGGTGAGTCCGCGGGCGGCCAGGGCGGTTTGGGAGGTGGGATTTTTAATGAATTGACCTTCGTCGAGGATCACGCTTAGCCAGGTAACGGCCTGGAGGGCGGTCTCGGCGGTGCGAAGTTGCGCGTAATTGAGGACGATAAGATCGTGGGCGCGAACGAAGGCGGGGAAAAGCTTGATATTTTTTTCGCGCCAGACGCCGACACGCAGACTGGGGTAAAAACGGGCCGATTCGGTGAGCCAGTTATCGGTGACGGATTTGGGGCAGACGACGAGGCTGGTCCGGCTGGCGAGGGCGAGATCGGAGCGTTGGGAGGCGAGCCAGACGAGGGTCTGGAGAGTTTTTCCGAGACCCATGTCGTCGGCGAGGATGCCCCCGAAGTGGTTGGCCGAGAGGTAAGAGAGGAAGTGGTAACCTTCGAGCTGATAGGGGCGCAGGGTGGCCTGGATGGTGTCGGGCACGGGAGGCTGCACGGCGGTTTTAAGGGAGGCGGCGCGGGCGGCGATGATTTCGAGAGCTTCGGCGGGGATAAGGTGGCGGGCTTTTTCGTGGCTGGTGAGTTGGAGCACATGCATGCGCTGGGATTCGCCGTTGAGGTCGGCGGCGCTGAGTCCGATCTGGGCCAGGGCTGCATCGTCCTCGGGGCTGATCTGGAATTCGAGTTTACGCCAGCCTTTGCCACCGAGGCGCACGTATTCGCCGCCGGCTTTAAGGAGAAGGGTAATTTCGTCGCGGGTGAGGTCGGTGTCCTCGATTTTAAGGGTGGAACGCAGGTCGAACCAATCGACGCCGGCTTCCAGGATTTCGAGGTCGAAGCGAGCGGTGAGCGGGCGTTCGCGGAAGCTGGCCAGCGTGGTGTCGAGATCGAGGGCGACGGTGGGGGGAAGATGTTGCAGCCAGATGGAAAATTGCTCGGGAAATTTGCGCGTGATGCGACAGGTCCAGAGGTCGGCATCGTCGTCGAAGGAGACGGGAAGTCCGTCGAGGATGGGGGCGGGGTTGGGCAGGGTGCTGCTGTCGAGAATGTCGAGCAGACTATCGGGAGTGGAGGAAGAAAGGGCGGGGGAGGGGCGTTTTTTGAGAGGTTCCCAGCCAGGGCCGAGAAATTCCTCCCAGGCCTGGCCTTTGGGATCGGTCGATTGAAGGGAAAGCTGAAGGTATTCGAGGTCGGGTCCAGCTTTGCCGCCGGGTTTATGCAGAGTCGCGATGATGCGAAGATGCAGTGGGATGCGGTGGATGCGGCTTTCGATTTTTTGAGGTAACAGCGGGGTAAGGCGGAGGAGGGTTTGCACGCCGGAGAGAGTTTCGACGGCTTCGGCTGGAATGCGTAAAGAGTCGGCGGAGGCGAATTCCTCGGTGATGTAAGGTCCGGTAAAGACTTGGCGCGCAGTGAGATAAAGCGGGGGTTGACCGGGGAATCGGGCGATGATGCGGAGCGGCGGGGTGCCCTCGGCGGTGAGGAGTTGGAGGTGATAATCGTCCTCGGATGCGGCGATGGACCAGGTGAGTGGAGCGGTGGAAAATTCGAGCGTGTTGCCATCGAGGGCGGCAATGTGCGGCTGGATAAAAGGCAGGCGAAGCATGTCTTCGAGGGCGGCGCGGGCGATGGGATCGCGATAGGAAAATGTGTCGCCGGTGAGCAGGGGGGCGAAGCGGGTCCACAACACGGAGGCCGCCGGGGTAAGGTTGAGCAGACCGACTTCGAGGTCGGTCTGGGTCTGGCGCACGGATTTGGAGCGCGCGGGGGAAAATTCGAGCAGTCCGTCGAGACGGGTTTCGATGAAAAAATGGTCGATCTCGATGCGGAGCCGGAGGTCGAGGGTGCGGACGCGGGTGGATGCGGCGGCAATGCGTTGGAATTTGCCTGTCCAGAGTTCGATCTCTTTTTTCCGTTGCCAATAGCCGACTTTTTCGGCGATGAGCCCGGAATCGGTGGCAAGATCGAGAAAAGGAGGATAGGTGCCATTTTTAACGGTAATGGCGTGGGCAACGTAATGCCAGAATTCGACGAGCGACTCGGGCGGAGTGGGCCAGAGATGGACCAGGGTGGCTCCACCGCCGTAGGCACTTGGGAGGAGTCCACGCAGATCGTAAACGGTGAGTTCGCTTTTATTGCAGGCGTTGGCGTAGGCGGTCTCGATGCGTTCAATGTAATCGAGTTCCGTGGCGGTGAGCCGGCGGGCGTGGGCCGATTCGAGCGTGGCGATAAGTTCCCTGGCCGGACGATCCGCCGAACGATCCTCAATGGTCACGCGAGCCAGGAGAGCTTGAATGCCGCAGTAACAGTGCTTGCAAAGAGTGGATTCCTCGCAATCGCAATCGGCGGTGACATCGTTGCCGATAAATTCGATAAAAACTTCGCGGCGGATCTGATCCCGGACCACGGCGACGAAGCCCATCGAGCCGGGAAGATGATTATCGTTGCGAGCCAGGGAAAGGGTGGCGCCAGCTTGGTAAAGTTCGCGTCCGCGTTGTTGGCGGAGCTTGGGGATTTTATTACGAAGTTGCACCAGATTACTCTGCTGGCGGGTGGTGAGTCGGAGGTCGGAGATGGAAGTGGCCACGTTTTTTGGAAGAAATCTGCGATTTTACAGCGGTAGCTGAAAAGCCGGGCTGGTATCATACACCAAGATGACGGGAAGCGAGGTGGGAATCTTATGGAAGTGAAGCGGCGAACATCGTTTTACAAAAGCTCGTTGCTTTCGATTCTTTTGGTTGGAACCACTTATAAATAACCTGTCTCGTGGAGTTGGCGGGTGAGGCGGGTCTGTTTGGCGAGAAGATCTTGATAGAATAAATGATTTTTTGGCTCCGGCTCGCATCGGCTGGCGGGGTCGGGATGGATGGCGGCTTCGATCAATTGTGCGAGCGGCACACCGCTGCGGTTGGTCTGCCCCTCGATCCATGCCGCCTGCAAGGCTGCGCCAAGGGCGGCACCTTCGGAAGTGGTAAGGCAGACAACGGGCACTCCAAAAACGTCGGCGGCGATTTGTCGCCAGACAGCACTTTTACTGCCGCCACCGGTGAGACGGATTTCCTTGGGCTGAACTCCCAGGTGGGCGAGAGCTTGCACACCGTAGGCGAGGCCGAGGGTGACACCTTCCATGGCGGCGCGGGCGATGGCGCCGGGTTGAAAATTGCTGGTGTTCAATCCATGCAAAACCCCGGTGGCTTGGGGCAGATTGGGAGTGCGTTCGCCGTTGAGATAGGGAAGAAAAAGCAGGCCATCCGCGCCGGGTGACGTGCCAGCCACGGCGGCGTTGAGAGCCAGGTGATCCCAACCAAACAAAGCCCGAACCTGTTCGGTGGCCACGGTGACATTCATCGTGCAGACGAGCGGCAACCAATGGTCTGTGCTATCGCAAAATGCCGCCACTTCGCCCTGGTCGGCATCAATCACCGGGGTATCGGAAAAGGCGTAAAGCGTGCCCGAAGTGCCGAAACTGGCTGTCACCGTGCCCGGGGCGATGTTTCCCGTGCCGATGGCGCCCATCATGTTGTCGCCGCCGCCGGAAGCGATCACGACATTGGCGGGCAATCCCCAACGCTCGCGGAGTTCTTCGCGCAACAAGCCATTGGGAAGCTGCGAAGACTGCGGGATGGGCAGTTTACCAGTGAGATCGGGATCGATGAAATCGATGAGTTTTTGCTCCCAAACGCGGGTGCGGACATTGAGCAGACCAGTGCCGGAGGCGTCGCCATATTCCATCGTGCGCTCGCCACTGAGCCAGAAATTGAGATAATCGTGCGGGAGAAGCACGGTCTCGATCTCCGAAAAGTGGGTCGGCTCGTTTTCTTTCAGCCAAAGCAATTTCGGCGCGGTGTAACCTGGTGAAATGGCATTGCCAGCAAGTGCGATAATGTTTTTCTGACCGCCAAATTCCCGGGCAAACGCATCACATTGCGGCGCCGTGGAAGTGTCGCACCAGAGTTTGGCCGGACGAATGACTTCTCCACGCTTGTTTAAAACCACCAGGCCGTGCTGCTGGCCGCTGACCCCGATACCTCGCACCAACTCACGTCGCTGCCCGATTTGCTGGAGGCAATCGGCAATCGTCTTCTCGGTGGCCCCGATCCAATCTTTGGGATGTTGTTCGAGATGCCCGGGGGCGAGGCCGGCGATCAACTCATAACTGGCGGAAGCCGAGGCGATGACCTGCCAGGTGGAGGTGTCGAGCACGATGCATTTCGTGCTTTGCGTGCCGCTGTCAATTCCAAGATAGAGCATAAGAAAGGGGAGAATTAAATTTTAGGGAATCGGGTTTTAACGTTGCCAAAGCAAACGAGTGCAGTCATAAAAGAAAGGTCGGACTCCGACAACGCTAATTCTTTACCCCATCATGCTTACCCGTCTGCTTCATACCCGATATCGCGTCTCCGACCTGGAAAAGACGGTTCATTTTTATAAAGAAGTTCTGGGCTTGGAAGAAATCCGGCGTCACACCTCAGGTCGTGGTTCCCAGTTGGTTTTCTTCAAGGCTCCCGGCAGTGAGGAGGAAATCGAAATCTGCAAATACGACGCAAGCGGTCCGGTATCGGTCGGTCCTGACCTGACGCATCTTGCCTTCGAGGTGTCAGATCTCGAGGCATTCGCCAAAGAAACCGCCGCCAAGGGCTATCCCTTGAGCGACGGACCCCATGTCTCGCCAAGCGGCGGGAAAATCGCTTTTATCGATGCACCGGAAGGTTACGAGATCGAATTGATCCAGCGTGCACCCTGATTGCCCCAACCATTCCCCTTAGAAACCAACGATCATGGACTTTGACTGGCTCGACAGCACGGTGAACCTGAAGAATCTCCCCCCCAAAGACATTGAGGAAACGTTCGAGGACCCTTTTAGTCTGCGTTTTTTACCGGAAGCACTCGGCGAGGGAGATTCCGCGCGTTACTTTTGCCTCGGGAGAGCGGTCAGTGGACGCTACATTTTCAGTGTGTTTTGGACCGATGGAAAACGTTACCGCGTAATTGCCGCACGTGAAATGGTCACCGAGGAAAAAGATTATTACGACCGTAAAAACGCTGAGTTTGCCCTATGAGAACAATTTACAAATGGAGCGAAGTGCCAAATTTCGAGTCGGACGAACAGGAATCCGCCTTTTGGGAAGAGACTCGGCTGGATCAACGATTACTCCAGGCCTCGTTGCTTAAGACCGAGATGCGCGACTCCACCACGATCACTTTGCGCTTCGATCCACGCATGTTGGGCCGAATCAAGCGCCTCGCCCGTTCGCGTTATCTCAACTACCAGAGCATGATCAAACAATGGCTGAGCGAGCGGCTGGAAAAAGAGTTGTAAAAAAGGCAGACCGCCGTCAGGAATCTCCCCATTTTCTGTCAACATGCAAAGTGCAGCAATTTCCTCCACGACCAAACCTGCTCCACCGGCCGATTTAGAGATCAAGGACGCATTGTTAATCTTCCAGTCGATCTGGAAAAAAATCGAGGCGGATTACGGGCGCATCAATCTGCGTTTCCCCAAGGAATTGATTTTGTTAGGCGGTGCCCCGGGTTCGGGCAAGGGGACCAACTCGAATTTCATCCGCGACTTGCGCGACATTACCGCCGAGCCCATCGTGGTGAGTCAATTACTTGATACGCCCGGGGCGAAAAAAATAAAATGCACCGGAGGCATGGTGGGGGATCGCGACGTTGTTAACATTCTTTTTCGTAAATTGCTTGAACCCGACCAGCAAAACGGCGCGATCCTCGATGGATTTCCCAGAACGAAAGTGCAGGTGGAATGTTTGAAAATGTTGTTCGACGAAATGATCGCCCTGCGGCGCGAATTCTCCGACACGCTCGAGGCCGCTCACTTCAAACAGCCGATCTTTCACATCATGGTGCTCTTCGTCGATGAAAGCGAAAGCATCGTGCGACAGATGAAGCGCGGGCGCGAAGTCATCGCGCATAACGAAGAAGTCAAACGTTCCGGCCTGGGCGAAACCTGGGAGGAACGCCCGACGGATTTGAACGAGGCATTGGCGAGGGATCGTTACCGGGTTTTCAAAGAAAAAACCTATGATGCGCTCGTCTCGTTGAAGCAGATTTTTCACTATCATTTCATCAATGCGCAGGCACCGTTGGAATTGGTTAGGGATAACATCGTCAACGAATTGGAATATCAAAGTTCGCTGGAGCTGGATCCGCGCACCTTCGATCTCCTGCGTCGTCTCCCGGTGGCCAGCGACATCGTGCGTCATGCCCGCCAGGATCTGGTGCGCCGTCTCGATGCCTATAAAGTCGAGCATCCTGGGATCATGCACCAGGTGGTGGAATTCATTGAGGAAAAAATCATGCCCATCGTCATGCGCCACGCCATCTCGGGCAACGCCGAGGTCAACTCCGAGGACATGCTTTTCGACGATCCGGTAGCCCTGGCCATGTTTATTGATATTTTTTCGGAGCGCGGATTTCATGCCACCGTGGATTTACATCGGGTGGAAATACCGCAACGGTTCGATGTCACGACCGGCGAGATCACTTGCCGCACGAAAAAAGTCTATCGATTTAGAATCCGTTTTCGCGGATCGCAAATTCGGAGGGGTTAAGAAAATCAGGATCCCAGGAACTGATCAGGGGTCCAGAACTTTGATTTGGGCTCGCCGCACTAAAAATCGGTTCGCTGGTTTAACGGGACGAACATCGAACATCCAACATCGAAATTTGAATGGGAGCTTTCGACCCAAAGAGCAACTAAGGGATGGGTCTTTTATCGGGGCCACGAAAAAGTTGTCCACAGATTTCACAGATTTGCACAGATTATCAGGAGGGATTTCTTTTCCTCAATCTGTGAAATCTGTGAAATCTGTGGATAAAAAAACCTGGTGGCCCAACCAAAGAGCAATCAAGGGACTGGTGCCCTGACTTCTTCTTTCAATGTTCAATGTTGGATGTTTAATGTTCATCCTCCTTGTTTCCCTATTAGACCAGTAATAAAAGACCTGTCCCCTAGTTTAAATTCCCCCTTTATCGGGGCCACGAAAAAGTTGTCCACAGATTTCACAGATTTGACAGATTATCAGGAGGGATTTCTTTTCCTCAATCTGTGAAATCTGTTAAATCTGTGGATAAAAAAACCTGGTGGCCCAACCAAAGAGCAATCAAGGGACTGGTGCCCTGACTTCTTCTTTCAATGTTCAATGTTGGATGTTTAATGTTCATCCCCCT
>JBBRFA010000032.1:0-29126 GCA_038225185.1 Chthoniobacterales bacterium | reverse complement strand
CTCCCTTGCGCACCGGGTCTCCCTTGCAGAAAAATGAATTTCTCCCAGTGTTTTCGCTTTTTCGACTACCCGATAATGGCCCTATGATCATCGGGCCTTGGTTTTAGGGATCGAGAGGGGTGGGTGTCAAGGTTTCTATCGGCATCTGAAAAATTAATTAAGGGGCCGGGACGAGGCGGACCAATTTTCCGGGTTCATCGTAAAGCGCATAGACGTAGCCATCGGCAAACACCCGCACGTCGCGGATACGTCCGGTGCGTTCGAGGAGGATTTCCTGGTGGGCGACTTTTCCGGCAGAATCAAGTTCGATGCGGATAATTTTTTGGTGGGCCAGCGCCCCGGCAAAAAGGTTGCCCTTCCACTTGGGAAATTGTTCGCCGTGATAAATGTCGAGGCCGGAAGCCGCGATGGAGGGCGTCCATTGGATGACGGGTGGCTCGATGCCGGCGCGGGTGGTCTCGTCGGTGATTGTTGTGCCGCCGTAATTAATCCCGTAAGTGACGACGGGCCAGCCGTAATTAAGACCTTTTTTAATGAGATTGAGTTCATCGCCGCCGCGCGGGCCATGTTCCGTTTCCCAGAGACGTCCGGTTTTCAAATCATAGACCAATCCCTGCGCGTTGCGGTTGCCGTAGCTCCAAATGGAACCGCGGGCGCCGGATTTGTTAGCAAAAGGATTATCTTCCGGAATGCCGCCGTCGTCCTTTAGCCGATGGGTTTTGCCTTTTACATTATCGGTGCGCTGGGCGTAATTGGTGGGATTGGTGGGGCCACCACGATCTCCGATGGAAAAAAAGAAGTGCCCTTTGCCATCGAAGGTGATGCGGCATCCGAAATGCACTCCCCCGCCGGTGGCTTCCCCGGCTGGAGGATCGAAAATGGTTTCCTGATCGACGAGCGTATTGTCTTTGAGGCGGGCACGAATGATCGAAGTAAGGCCGTCTTTGCCAAAAGGCTTGGAAAAAGCGAGGTAGATCCAGCCATTTTTCTCGTAATCGGGATGGAGCTGGATGTCGAGCAGACCGCCCTGGCCTTTGGCATAAACGGGGGGCACACCCGCGACATTATCGGGTAGGAGGGTGCCATTTTCGATCACGCGAAGAGTGCCGCGACGTTCGGTGACGAGGAAACGGCCATCGGGTAGTTTGACCACGCCCCAGGGGTTTGCGAGGCCTTTGGCCACGGTCTCAGTGCGGAAAGTGTGTTTTTCGGATTTGACCGTCTCCTGCGCGAGGCCGGGAACGATGGGAACAAGCAAAAAAATGGGGAGGATTAAGCAGGCTGTTCTAGAAATAAGTGGTGACATGGTGGATACCTTAATAACACGAGATGAAATTGTCGAATCGCTTCCTGATTTTTTTAGCTGGTCTGCTGCCCTTGGGTGCCTGTGCGCGTGCTCCGATGGCTGTTGCGGTCTCTGCCGAAGTGCTTGCCCAGGGGGCGACGCTTTACGAACAATCCTGCGCAATCTGCCATTACGACGGTAAAGGCAGCTCGATCAATCCGCCTTTGATCGGTGCCCGCAGCATCACGCAATCCGATCCCACGGCGTTGCTTCGGATTATTTTGCACGGTCTGGGTGGTCAGACCGATTCCGATGGTAAATTCGTCAAAGCGATCATGCCCGCGCAAGATTCTTTTTCGGATGAGGAAATCGCCGCTGTATCGGCTTACGTAAGAGCTGCTTTTGGGAAACAGAATGAGACCATTCCGCTCGATCTCGTGGCCAAAGTGCGGGCTGAAAAGCCTGTTGAAAATTAAAAATTTTCCGCTGGAACCCGACTTACCCGGCCATCGAAAAAAAGTGTGATGCGATCCTTCCCGTGAATCGGTCTGACCGGGGTGGAGGCCCGCCAGGAAGCGGACGCCACGTGCGGATGGGTTTGGTCGGCATCCGTCACCGCCCAAGTCTGCGAAGGCTGCGGGATTTGGACCACGCGCAGAGGCTGGGTCGTTGGATTAAGGACAAGCGATCCCCAAGGATTGATGGTTTCGGTGCCGTTCTCGACCAGAATATTGACCCGCATATTGACGATGTAGGTGCGCCAGTTTTGCTCAAGCGTGCCGGCGGGCGGCGCTTTGCGATAGGCGGGCGGAACAAAAAGATCGACGATGTAGGGATTACCGACATTTTGCAGGCCCAGCCAGGGGGCGAGTTCGCGCACAAGGCGTCCGGCACGAGATGGATCGAGCTGCGGCACCTGCCCCGGCCAGAGGGGGCCCGGAAATTTTTGATCGTTTTCGATGCTGTAAAGTGCCAGCGCGGTGCCGATTTGTTTGAGATTCGACACTGCCTGCACTTCGTCGCCCTCTTTTTGGGCGCTTTGATAAACCGGCAGAGCCACCGCCGCGAGCACGCCGATGATGGCGACGACCACGAGCAACTCGAGCAGGGTAAATCCAGCGGGGCGGGTCATGTCGATGTCTCCGTGATGTCTCCTGGATGACTCCGCATAAAACGGCTCACCGCCACTGCTTTTCCCGTCGCCTCGTCCACTTCGACCAACATCCCGTGCAAACGCACCTCACCTGCGGCCACGGGAAAATTCACCGGCATATTACTAAGAAAACGCCCCACGATTGGGTCGATTTCCCTTCCGAGAATCGACTCCACCGGACCACACATCCCCGCGTCGCAGAGAAAGGCTGTGCCGCCGGGAAAAATCTGTTCATCCGCCGTCTGGGTATGGGTGTGCGTGCCGCAAACCGCCGAGACCTGACCATCTAGAAAACGGCCCATGGCGATTTTTTCGCTCGTCGTTTCCGCATGCACATCCACAAAAATCACCCGCGTCTCCTCATGCATCCGCAACACCTCGCGTTCGACGGCGAGGAAAGGATTGTCGAGAATCGGCTGCATAAACGTGCGCCCCTGCACATTGATCACCCCCACTTTGCCTTTGGCCGTCTCCAGCACGATTGACCCGGCTCCCGGCGTCTCGGCGGGGTAATTGAGCGGACGCAGTAAACGCGGCTCGGTGACGATGTATCCCGCTGTCTCCTTTTGATCCCACACGTGATCTCCCGTCGTGATCACAGCCACCCCGGCGCGGAGCAGGTCGATGGCGATTTTGCCGGTAATCCCGCGACCGGCCGCGGCGTTTTCGCCATTGACGATGACGAAATCGAGCGACAATTCATCGCGTAATCCCGGCAGTAAATCGATCACCGCCTTGCGTCCGGGAGCACCCACAATGTCACCTAAAAAAAGAATCCGTATCATGCAGTTTTACTTATACGCCCGGCAACGGGTAGGATGCAAAAAAAACCGCGCCTACTCCTCGATCTTCCACGGGCAGGCTCGCAGGGCTTCCGCGATGCCCAGGCCGGCCACCTCGCTCCCGATGTAGCCGCCCGCTTTTTGCACAGCCACTTTTACCGCCGCCACGGCATTCACCGGGCAGGCATTCCATCGCGCCGCCAGGCCGTCGAGCATGGGCAGATCGTTGTAATTGTCGCCCGCCGCAAACGTGGCATCGCGCCCGATCCCGAGCAGACGCGAGAGCTCGATCAAGGCCGATCCTTTGTGATAATCGATGTGGCTGAACCGCAGATAAATGCTGTTTCGCTGCCAGCTTAAATGCGGCAGTTCGGGCTGCAAAGTGAGAAGATAAGCCTCCGTCTCGTCCATCTGCGCCTCGTTGCGCGAGATGATGCCTTCGATAAAATCGTCGGTCTGTTGCAGGGTCAATCCGGCATTGCGCGAGACGTGGGAGCCAAGCTTGCGGTAAATCGCCGCCGCTTCTGCATTGAGCCGCAGATGCGCCTCGTAGCACCGCACATTCCAGTCGCCAAAATCCTCCCACGCATCGCGTCCCCGGCGATGCACGGCGCGTTCCTGGGTGATGATGTAATCGGGCTGGATGGGAAAGCGCGGATCGCGCAAGGCGTCTTCGAGCTGGGGGATGGAACGCCCGGTGTTAATCGCCCAGATGAGACCTTTTTTTTGCCAGTCGCCGACCAGATCGAAAAAAGGCGTGGCCGATTCCACCGATAATCCCCAGTCGAGAATCGTGCCGTCAAAATCCGTGCTGAGCAGTTGAATCGGTGCCATTTTAGAAAGGATAGAAACTGGAAACCACGGGCCGGAAAAGACAAGGGTTATTCGTCTCCCAACACGAAATTAATGTTGATCGTGTAGGATTTCCCGGTTGGCGGCGCGGGGAACCGGCGGATGGAGGCGAGGGCGGCTTTCACCGACTCATCGACGATTTCGTTCCCCGAGGATCGGGCGAGGGAATAGCTGCCCAGGCTGCCATCCTTGTCGATGGTAATGCGCATGGTAACAGTAAATTTATAGCCTGCCTCGATCTGGGAACGCGGCTGGTCCCAGGCTGCGGTGCAACGATTTTGGATGACCTGATTGTAGGCATCGATTATGCCCGGATCGGTGCCCGGACCTGCCCCTGCCCCCCTGCCGTCACCCGCTCCGGCGCCCTGGCCGGGGCCGGGACTGTTGCCGGAGTCGGCGTTGGTGGAGGGGGTGTTCACGTTTTCGTCACCGCTGCGCAAGGCTCGCAGGGCGGCATCGCGCCGGCCTTGTTCCTCGGCGGAAAGCGTGGGTTGTTTCGTAGGGGAGGGAGGCGAGGTGGGCTCGGAGGAAATCCGCGTGGGCAACGGGGTGGCAGAGGGCCGTTTCGTCGGGCGCACAGTAGGCTTGGGCCGGGTGGTGGGCACGGGCCGTTTGGAAGGGCGGGGGCTTGGCCGCAAAGTGGGTCTCGGAGCCGGGCGAACGCTGGGCCTGGGGGTTGGCTGCAAGGTGGGCCGGGGAGTGGGGCGCACGGTCGGAGAAGGCGTGGGAGTGGCGAGGCTAAGGGCATCCTCGACGGGTGGCGAGGGGGGGGTGATCACGGGAGCCGGGGTCGGTTCGGGCGGGGCAGTCGGCTCAGGAGGAGGGGTGGGGGCGGGCGGATCAGGCTCGACCGGCTGCGGGTTGCTGGAAAAAGAGGTGGGATCGATCCAAGTGATGGTTTCGCCGCTGCCGCCAGATTTTCCGTCACGATTAAAATAGAGGAGTGCCGCCACCATAAGGGCATGAGCCAGTCCGATCAGGAAAAGATTACGCCGGAAGCGCCATTTTTCATTCATCAGGTTGGGTGACGACGCCGACCTTGCCGATTTTTACCTTGTTCAGCACGTCCATGATATTGACGAATTTTTGCACGGGTAATTCTTTATGGGGCCGCACCACGACCGCGAGATTGGGTTTTTTTTCCTGCAAAATGCGCAGGGCATCAGCGAGATTGTCGATGGCCACGGTGTCGTTATTCAATTTGATGACTTCATTTTTATCGATGGAGATTACCTGCACCTGGCCGGGTTCGACGGGGGTGGTGGCAGTGGCCGAGGTGGGCACGACGAGATCGATGCTGTTTTCGAGCAGAGGCGTGGTGACCATGAAAATGACCAGCAAAACGAAACACAGATCGAGCATCGGGGTGATGTTGATTTCGTTCAGCGTGCTAAAGCTGTTTTTATCGGTGTAACGGCGCATGGAATGGAAATAAGATGAATTTAGCGTAGCGGGGGCAGCAGTGAAGAGGGGCGTATGCCGTGATCGACATAGCGATGCTCGAATTCGGAGGCCAGTTCGGCGGCGAAATTATCCATTTCCACGGTGAGCGAACGAATGCTGGTGACGAGAAAATTATAGCCAAACATCGCCGGGATGGCGACGAGCAGGGCGACGACTGTCGTGATGAGCGCCCCTGAAACACCGGGTGCCATGGCGGCCAGGGTGGCCGATCCCGCCTGGGCGACGCCGGTAAAAGTATCCATCACCCCCCAGACCGTGCCGAGCAATCCCAGAAACGGCGCCCCGGCGACGGCGGTGGCGAGCAGGATCATTTGCGATTCGAGCTTGAGCGCGGTCTCGCCCACGGCACGTTCCATGGCACTGATCACGACACGCATCTGGGAGGGGGTGATTTTTGGCGAGGCATCCAGGCGCACTTTAAAAGTTTCGTCCACTTCGCTGGAGCCGAGGATTTGATAGGTCATCTCCTTGCATCCGGCCTTGTAAACCGTAAAAACGGGCGATCCCTCGAAGCGCAGCCGGGCCTCGAAAATATTGAGCGGCGCCCGGTTGGAACGAAAAAGATCGAGAAATTTGCTGCTTTGTTTTTTAGCAAAAAGCACCGTGCGCAGCTTGGTGATCATGATCGACCAGCTAAAAATCGATCCGACGAAGAGAAAAGCGAGAACGACTTTCCCGGCGGGATTGGATTCCTGAAGGGCGAAGTTCAGGGCGTTGGCGGCTAACAAAGGAGACATCACGCAGCTTCATTAGCGCAACGAGGGGCAAATTGCGACGAAGATTTTCTGGCCAGGCAACGGGAGGCCACGGCTTTTTCTGGTTTACGCCAGGTCGGAGACGAGGACTTTGGTCCAGCGTTCTTTATGGGCGTCGATGAAGGCAGAATGCGCCGGATCGGCCTGATAAGCGTCGTGATCGGCCAGGCTGGCAAACTGCATCGTAAGAGCGTAATCCCAGGAATTATCGATGACCGGGCGCGGGGGCACTGCGGCGGGAACAGTCCAGCGTCCACCGGCCACAAGCGGGATCTCGAAGAGGGCGGCGAGGCCTTTTTCAAAAAGAGCGCGTTCGGCTGCGGTTTGATGTTCGGGATGAAGCCAGAAATAAACGTGATGATCCATAATGTGAAAAATGTTATAAGATAATGGCAACCATTGGCAAGTCAGGTTGTTTTCAATGGGAAAAAACTCAGGCAGACTTTTGCAGGGGTTCAGCGGATTTTTCGCCCCGGCTGATTCCGGGATGCGGCAGAAGACGTGGCACCGAAGACACCCGATGAATGCAAAGCAGGGCGTGATCGGCGGGTTGTTCCAAGGCTATGCGACTGTGCAAACGCACCCCCGAACGAATCAATGCCAGATGCAAATCGGCCACCGGACGAGTCACCGGCCCGGGTGCCACCACCAGGGTAATCTCCTCCCCGACGTGCGGTGGGCAGGGGACATGGCCAAGCTCCATCTGCCAGCCGAAAGCGGCAAAAGTGCGGACCACGAAACGCGCCAGCGATTGCGCATTGGCCTCGTCCATATCCAGCAAAGCCACCCGCCCGGCGCCGATGCGGCGCAGTTGCTCAAAAAGCCGCATTTGCAATGCAATCGCCGCATGGGTGGTGCGCAAATCATCCGGCGGATTCTCAATCGCCCGCAACCATTGCCCGATGGCTTGCGCCTGCTCCTCCAACGCCAACAAATCGGCCCGGCTGCTCTCGATCAAACTCCGTTTGACTTCGCATTGACGCAAAATATCGGCCAAATGCGCTGCTGCCGAGGGCAGGGTGAATGATTCCAACGCAGGAAAAACCGTCGGTGCCGCCGTCATTTCGACCGGAAAAGCTGCGATTTCCACATTCTGCCGGCAATGCGGACAGCACACCTTCTGCGCATGATTCGCCGGAGCGACTTTCATCGTTTCGCCGCAGGCCGGGCAGGGAGTTTTTTTCGTCGGGCGCGCCATTTCAGGAACCTGGAGTGGAGGTAAAAAAAGCCATTTCTTCGGGCGAAAGCAGCGTTGTGCGCGTGGGTTGTTTCGCCTCCGTCGATTTTGCAAAAGGCTGTGAATGCTGCGGACAAGGAATGCCCGGTCCTCGCATTACCAACTCCACAGTTAACGTCGCGTCACAGGTCGTGCAGGCAAATTCGTTTTCCTCATAACGCAGCAGCGGTGGCAGGGGTAATCTTGTCCCATCCTGCTCTTCAACTGCACTCCACCCCCCGGCCATTCCGATGGAAAGTCCTCCGCAACTCGCACAATGCAGGGCAAATCCGCCCGACGTCGATTCCACCGGTTGCGGCACTCCGCAATGAGAGCAGAAAACAGTGGGCGCAGGCATGGTAAAGGATAAATAGTTTGAAAGAAGACCGGGTGAAAAGGAGCGCAGGATTAAGCTTGACCGATCCGCTGGAAAAGACATACCTTACACCATTAGTGGGAGTCAAACATAACTTAATGTCCATATCTGGGATATTCACCCTGTTAACAAAGCGTTTTCCTGGTATTAACAAAAACGATTAATCATGTCTGTCTCCGCCCCATTTGCTCCCTCCGCCCCCTCCGCCCAATTTCCCGGCGCGGTAAACTTGACGGCCAGCCAGGTGCAGTTTTTGGAAAAAAACTTCGCCGAATGGCTCGGGATCGCCGGTTTGGGAAGTCGTATCGCCAGCCTCGAAGCCGATGGCCTGGCCCTGCTCCATTGGCTGCACGACCGGGTTTTCGTCAATCAACAATCCATCGATGCCATTCGTAACGAATTGCTGGCATCAAACGGCGGGCTGCGCGTCATCGCCATCAGCAGTGGCAAAGGTGGCGTGGGTAAAACCACTTGCTCGGTGAATCTGGCTTACTCCCTCGCGGCCAACGGTCACCGCGTGCTGCTCGTCGATGCCGACCTGGGGCTGGGCAACGTGCATGTTTTTGCCGGCGTCAATCCCACGGTCACCATCCAGGATTTTTTGGAAAATCGCGTCGCCATTCAGGATGCGCTCACGCCAGTGGAGGAACGTCTCTGGCTGCTTTGCGGTGGCTCGGGTGTGGCGGGCCTGGCCGATTTGCAGCCCAGCCACATTCATCGTTTGCTGCGCCATCTGCGGGCGTTGAAACATTCCCTCGATTATCTCATCGTCGATACCGGCGCAGGCCTCTCGCCGCAGGTCCTGGGATTTCTCCTTCAAGCCCAGGACATCGTCATCGTTACCACTCCTAACATCGCCGCGACCCTCGATGCCTATGGGCTGGTAAAAACCATCCACGAACGCGGCATGAGCGGCACCGTGCGTTTGCTGGTAAACCAATGCAAGGATGAAGCCGAAGCCCACGCCGTGGCCGACAAAATCCAGCAATGCGCCACCCACTTCCTGGGCGAACGCCCCGAGTTGCTCGGATATCTCACCCGCGATGAGGCCGTGGAGGAATGCAATCAACAGCGGCATCCGCTGGTGCGCCGGCTGCCCGACTCGCCCAACGCCCTTTCGCTGCGGACCATGGGCGCGCGTCTGGCAAACAAAAACACCCGCCCCCGGATCGATGGCGGCCTGACCTTTTCTCCCGCCGCCCATTCCCTGCAACCTGCCTAACCTCACATTATGTCTTCCACTCTGCCCAGCATTTTTTCCGGCCCGCCCGCTGCCACCGGACTCGAATCTCTGCTTGCCGGAGGCGGCAGATCCTTTGTCGCACCCGCCCCTTCCGGTTTTCTTGGGTTTTACGATTTGCAGGAAAATCCTTTTCCAGATTCGGTGAACCCCGATTTTTTCTTTCGCACTGCATCGCATCAACTTGCGCTCGAAAAAATGCGTCAGACCGTGGAGTATAAAGTCTCGCTGGGCTTGGTGACCGGCCCCAGCGGCACGGGCAAAACCCTCTTGAGCCAGATTCTGCTAGGCGAATTTCAACGTCCCGATCTGGAGGCCATCCTGGTCCTGGTGACACCCGGTCTCGGGCGCACCGGTTTGCTCCGCGAAATCCTCTCCGAACTGGGTGTGGCTCATCCCTCGGGCACCACGCGGGCGGAGGACTTGGTCAAACTGCTCAGCAACACCCTGATCGATCTGCACAGCGAAGGACGCCGCCTCGTGGTCGTCGTGGATGAATGTCATTTGCTTACCTCCGAATCGCTCCACATGCTGCGCACGATCAGCAATCTGGAAATTCCCACCGGCAAGCTCGCTTCCTGCCTTCTCTTTGGGGAGGAACGTTTCCTAAAACGTCTGCAAAATCCCAGCTACGCCTCCTTGCGTAGCCGGATTTTTTTTCAAACCGAACTCGCCCCCATGCTCCTCCCCGATCTGGAACAATACGTCGCCTTTCGCCTCCTCAATGCCGGGCGGATACAACCCGTTTTCAGTCGCGAAGCCCTCGCCGTTTTACACGAACGCTCGGGAGGTATTTGTCGTTTGGTCAACAAATTCTGCTTCCTCGCCCTCATCGCCGGAGCTGGCAAAGCGGAGGCGCTGGTATCTGCCAGCACCATTCGCGAAGCCACAGCTTGACCCCCCCATGAATCCAGGGACGCGCTATCGCAAAACCAATCTGCGCCGCGACGGTGCGCCACCTACACCGGGCAACACGCCTGGCATCAGTCCCGAGGCGCAGCGTTTTCTTTTAAACCAGGAACCTTGCGTCCCGCCAAAATCGATCCCGCCCACGCCAGTAAAACCGGCAGAGTGATGCCCAGCGAAAGTATCGGTGAAGGCAGCCAGGCCTTCCACCACGGGGTGGTCTCCCACCAGAGGAAAGCCAGAAAAATCGTCGCCGAAAAGACAAACCAAGCCCTGCTTTTTTGCCAGGCGGCGAAGGGCAAAATCCAGGTGAGATACCATGGATGCAGGACCGTGGAAAAAACCAGCGCGACACCCAGCACCCAGAGCAGCGCTTTGCGCCAGTTCCAAAACGCCACTGTCGCCGTCAACAAGGTTAGCAAAGAGGCAAGCAGCGTATAAACACCGTTTTTCCGGGCGGGATTTTCCCAGAAGAAACGCTCCGAGATCCACCAGACGAGATCGTTGAAGCGGGTGACTCTGCCAAACTCACCGAGGTGCTGGAAGATGTTTACCTCTGGGAAACCATAGACCAGTGCGGCCAGCCAGATGGGAACCGGCACGGCCGCCAATACCAGCATTCTTTTTCCCAGGGCGATGGCGAAGACCGGCACCAGGATGAGGGGAACGATTTTAATGGAAACCGCCACGCCTAACAAAAGGGCGGCCAGCGACGCCCAGAGCCAGTTTTTGGGAAGGGCCACCGCCTTTTCCAGAGCCACGACGGCCCCCAGCAAGGGAGCCAGCATGAGGCTGTCGAAATGGCCCGAGCCAGCAAAAGCATAGATCACCAAGGGGTTCCAGGCATACCAGAAAACGTGTTTGCCGTTTGTTAAACCCCGGCAAAGTTTTTGCAAAAAATAAATCACGGCCAAATCGGCCAGCAGACAAACGATTTTCACGAAAAGGAGGGATGAACCGAACGCGGTGAGACCTTTGAGGATGAGCTGAATTCCCGGAGGATAGATCGCGGCCCAGCTTTTATGATTGATCAATGGCCAGGAGGCATCGCGCAACGCCGTGAGTTCGGGTGCGTCCGGTGCCAGCACATAGGGGTTGAAACCAAAATGCTGAATGCGCCCCTCCCAGAGATAGCGATAAATGTCGTCGCCGGGGGCCATCGGGAGCACAAGCAGACGCAGGCCAAGGGCCGTTCCCCAGAAAATCAGAGACCGATTGCGCGGCGTGTTGGCGGGCAAAAAATGGATCGCCAAAGCCGAAAAAACCGTGGCCGCAAGCATGAGCGGCACGAAGAAAAATACCGCGCCAGCCTGGGTAAAATCGCTCCTGGGAATGGCCGCCAGCAGGCAGACAGCCAGAGCCATTAAACTGCCGGGGAAAGCGAAGTTGCGGGGTTTTACTGGTGCAGACAGAAGAGGAGACATGAGCGATGGGAGACAGCGGCCCCCGTTTTATTTCCCGAAAAGAATTTTTTTAGAAGTCATCGCACGAGTTCAGGTTTGCGAATCCAAACCTTCGTTTAGGATGGCAAGATAGGCGGTGTAAGTGTAAAGCCGACGATAGCCACCCCCCGTCATTTCGCGCACGATTCCGCGTTGTTCGAGCTTGCGAAGTGCCTTGGTGGCGGTGGGATGGGTTACCCCGAGGGCTTGCGCGGCAGCGGTGGCGGAGATGACCGGATGCTGCTTGAGGCGTTCGTGCAGACGAAGGACCGTGGCAGATTCACCGGTAAGGATTTTTCGATGTCGGGCGAAAAGATCGAGTAACTGCCGGGCGGTCCCGGTGGCTGACTCGGAAGTCTGGATGATACCTTCAAAAAAGAAACGCAGCCAGTCCTCCCATCTGCCATTGAGACGCACTTCCTGGAGCAAGCGATAGTATTCGTCTCGATAACGTTTGAAGTGGAGCGAGAGGTAAAGCAAAGGCTGACGCAATACGCCTTCCGCGCAGAGCAGGAAGGTGATGAGAAGACGGCCCAAACGGCCATTTCCATCCAAAAACGGATGGATGTTCTCAAACTGGACATGGGCCAGTGCAGCCTTTAGCAGAGGCCGGGTGCTGACGGGGTCGTTGTGGAGAAATTTTTCCAAGGCACCCATGCAATCCATCAGAACATCAGGTGGTGGTGGCACGAAGCTGGCATTCCCTGGACGGCTGCCACCGATCCAGTTTTGGCTCCGACGGAACTCACCGGGTTGCTTGGAACTCCCCCGCCCATGCGACAGAAGACGGGCGTGAATTTCCCGGAGCAAACGGAGGGAAAGCGGCTCGCCAGCCTGCAACCTGGCCAGACCGTGCTGCATGGCATCCACATAACAGGCAACCTCGGTAACGTCATCCAGCAGGGCTGCCGGTGTCCCATCCAATTCGTGACGCAAGAGGTCGGAGAGCGAAGATTGTGTGCCCTCGATCTGGGACGAAAGCACGGCCTCCTGACGAATATATATGTAAAGAAATAGCTCGGGGTCCGGCAAAATCAGCGACATACCATCCAGTCGCCCAATGGCGATGGAGGCTTGGTCGAGCAGCGTGCCCAACTCCCCATCCAACTCCAGCGGGGGCTTGGGCGGCAGTGGATCAGGAATGAAAGCACGGGCCACTTCCCCCGTGGTCGAAATTGTGGCATAAAAACCGGAGAGACCGCGTTGCATGGCATCAGTAGATTGAAAGTAATCTGCTTTTTGCTTTCAAAGTTCTCCCACATTAATAGTTTCGTAACATTTGTCGAACACATTGAAAGAAAATCGCACTTTCCTTTCAATCTGTTGGAGAGATTGAAAGCATTAATTCATTTCTTAATAAAGTCGTTCTCCCAGCTACGGACGGCCTTTGGTGCGCGCGAGACCGACACGGTTGGCGGCGGTTTCCACCAGTTCGGCGACGCGTCTTTTCAAACGCCAGGCTCGCATCAATACGAAAATCACCAGCAAGGCCACGGCTCCACGCAACCAGTAATCGTCGTTGGAGGTGTAAAGTCCGCGATATAAGAGGATGGAAAACAAGATGCTGTGGATGAGAAACGTCGTCACCGTCATCTTGGCATTCAGACGCACCCGGGTAAGACATTTCGGCCCGCCATGATATTCCGTGACGCTGGCAAACTTAATTATCCACCAAAAGTTGCCGTAGATCTGCACATCCCAATCTTTCCAACCCGTGTCGGTGCTATATTTCCAATCCTCGGTCTCCAACGCGGCGCAGACCTCGGTCAACAACCCCTCGCGGCCCTGGCCTGCCTCGTTCCAAAAAATCAGTTCGCCGAAGCCATTGTAAGGCTTGAGCGCACGATAGTTTTCCTCGTGGGTGGAAATCACCGCGACCGGGGTCCGCTTGTAATTCATCCAGGTGAAATAACGCGCCCAGCCCCGCACCAACGGTTGGGCCAGGGCCAGAAATGCGACGAGCAATCGCGCGCCGATGGTGTCGAATTTTGGCTCGATGCGCGCACTCAGCATATAGGAAAGTGCCACCAACAAGGTGGCGCCAAACATCAGGAACGGCACAATGCGCAGATTCGGGATCGGAAAAGCCAGCACCAGAATAAACACCGTGAGGGCGACCCATTCGACACTGCTGACATAGGCGGCGATCTCCGATTGCGGGGCGGGGTAGATGGATTGGAAAAGTCCCTGGCCAAAGACGCCATGGTAGATGATGGGTTTTTTCAGCAGCCAGTTAAAGCGGGGCGTGCCATAAATCATCCCCTTCCATTTGGCCGTGCCGGTGGGACCGAAAAAAATGAGGTGTTGAAATCTGAGCATCGATTCCGCCTCGCCGTAACCTTCCTGTTGTTTTCGGAAGGCCCGCAGGGTAAACCGTCGATAATGCCAGACGATGGCCGACGGGGAAAAAGCAATCACCCCTCCGCTGGTTTGTAATCTCCAGCAAAAATCGACATCGTCACCCGCCTTGCGATACTCGGGATCGAAACCGCCCACGCTGTAAAAGGCCCACTTGTGAAAAGCCATGTTGCAGCCAGGGATATGTTCGGCGACGACATCGGTGAGCAACACGTGGCTGGGGCCACCGGGCGCGGCTGCCACCGCCGCCTGGACCCAATTGACTGCCGGCGGAGAAATGTTGGGGCCGCCCACCCCGGCGTAATCGCCGCTGAGGAGCGTTCCGACAAGATAATAAAGCCAGTCGGGATCGGCCATGCAATCGGAGTCGGTGTAGGCAAAAATCTCGCCCGTGGCGGCGTGCGCGCCCGTGTTCCGGGCAGTGCTGAGCCCCAAGTTTGTCTGGGTGATTTGTTGGAAATCGGGCAGGCGACGTTCGCCCCGTTGGCGGGCAGCGGCGAAGGCGCTTACGAGAGTGGGCGTGTCATCTTTCGAGCCATCATCGACCAGCACGATTTCATAGTCTGGATAGTTCAGGAGATCGAGCGATTCGAGGCATTCCTTCAAGGTTTTACCGCCGTTATAGGAACAGACGATGATGGAGACTCGCGGATATTTTTCCAGTTTTACCCGGCTGGTCACCGGTGCGTCGCCGGCCAGACGTTCTTTGAGAAGATGCCAGACTTTTTTGGGCTGACGCTCGCGGGTGACGAGGCCAAAAGCCCAGTCGGTGATTTCCATGCCGCCGGTGAACCATTCATCGGTCCAGGCGTAGAAAATGGTGCCAGCCGCCCCCCCTTTGACCACGCAATCGAGGTGCCAATCGAGCACCTCTGCTTGTTTTTCCTCGGGGTTACGAATGGTGTCCATGCCGAATTCGCCAAAGATGAGAGGTTTATCCCCGGCCAGATTTTGCAGGCGGGCAAGATAACGTTCGAAGTCGATCCGACGTTCGAGATAGACGTTGAAGCTGTAAAAATCGACGTTTTGCGGCAGGAGATATTCGGTCGGCGGATAGCTGGCGTAAGAGTAAAGGACAGCGGGATCCTGCGCCCGGGCGCGATTGATGAGGTGCTCGACAAATTCGACGACGCGTCCGGCGCCGAGCCAGCGAACCATGGAACAAGGGATTTCGTTGCCGACGAGGTAACCGAAAACAGCGGGGTGACCGGCATTTTTTTTGACCGCAGCCTCAATCGTCTCGACAATCCCGGCGCGGATTTTGGGTTGATCGATGAAGGCGACATGCTGCGTCCACGGGATGGAAATAAGGACGCGAATCCCGGCTTCGGCGCAGAGATCCAGGAACCAGCGGGGCGGTGCGTAATAAATGCGGAGAAGGTTGGCACCCATTTCGACCATCAGGGCAAGATCTTCGTGGGTGCGCTCGGGAGTGGCGAAATGATCGCCCTCGGCATTGGGCGTAAAAGGGCCGTAGGTAACGCCTTTGAGGAAAAATTTGGTGTTGCCGGTAAAAAAGAATTTGGCGCGAACTTCGACGCGCGGGAGTGTGGTCACGGGCAGAGAGTGTGGGAGGGTGTGGGAAAAATCAAGCCTTGTCTGGGGGTGGATCAAGCAGTGAACGAGACCCCCAAGGATCTCTCAACGCACTTCTTTCTTCCCGCTAATTAACATAGGCACCTCCGCTTGGGCGAGACGGGCAAAATCGCCCATCGCGCTGTTCACCTCAGCGTCAATCAACCGTAATAACCCGATCTCCAGCCCGAGACCTTCTCCCAGCAGGGGGATCGCGTGCAACCCCAGGCTTTCGCGCCCACACAGCGCGATGTTGGGCATCAAAGCCCCCGCCTCCAGCGTTGCCAGCGAACGCAGTAACGTCTCAATCGCGTTGATCTCCGCCACCGTGCGCGGACGCACCTGATGCTTCCGGCAAATCTCATCCGTCATCCGGCGCATCACGAAGCTATCGGGCAATTGCAGCACCCGTTCGCCGTGCAAATCGGCCACCGGCACCATTTCGCGTCCGGCCCACGGATGGTTCTCCGCCACGATCAACGCAAACACGTCCGTGCAGAGGCACTCGTAGTGCAAATTTGGCGAATGCCGCGTCAAAAATCCCAGGCCCACATCCATCTGCCCTTCCTCCAGCGCAGTCTCGATCTCCGTGGACGATATCTCCTCCACCACCAGACTTACACCCGGATGCTCCGCCGCAAACAGCCCGAGCAAATGCGGCATCAGAGCCACATTCAAAATCGGCACCACCCCGATGTGCAACGAGCCGCGCAACTGATCCGGCTCCTGCGTCAACTCCTGCAAAAGACTCTCCACCTGATGCAAAATCCCCGTCGCGTGCTCTTGGAAAATCAGTCCCGCTGGAGTCAGAAAAATCCGTTTTCCGCGCCGCTGAAATAACGCCACCCGCAATTCCGCCTCTAGATCGCGCATTTGCTGCGACACACTCGGCTGCGAAATTCCCAGTCGATCTGCCGCCCGGCTGAAACTTCCCGCTTCGGCCACCGCCATAAAATAACGCAAATGACGGATTTCCAACAACTCATTCATAACGCTTGAATTTTCGCACCGCCGCCATGTGCATCCATTCCCATGATGGAAAAAATCCGATCCCGAGCCGCCAGATAACCGGGTGAATCCAAATCGCGGGGACGCGGTAAATCGATGCGGACTTCCTCCGCGATGGTGGACGGGCGGCGGGTCATCACCAACACGCGGTCGGCCAGTTGCACCGCTTCCTCGATGTCGTGCGTGACAAAAAGGATCGTCTTTTTTTCTGCCTGCCAGATGCGGATGAGATCGGCGCGCATTTTCAAGCGGGTTAAAAAATCCAGCGCCCCAAAAGGTTCGTCCATATAAAGAACCCGCGCATTGGCCGCGAGGGCCCGGGCGATTTCCACGCGCTGCCTCATGCCGCCGCTGAGTTCGCGGGGATAGGAACGCTCAAAACCTGTCAAACCGACCATCGCAATGTAATGGGTGACACGCTCGGCACGTTCCTCCGCCGGACGCGAAAGAAGGCCGAAGCCGATGTTTTGCTCAACGGTCAGCCACGGGAAAACCCCGTTTTCTTGAAAGACAAAAATGCGTCCCGGGTCCGGTCCCTCCACCGGAGCGCCCTCGACTTTTACTTCGCCCCGCGTTTGCTTGAGAAAACCGCCGACGACATTTAGCAACGTGCTTTTCCCGCAGCCAGATGGACCGACGATGCAGACAAATTCCCCCGGTTGCACCTCGCAATCGACGTGTTCCAAAACGTGAATCGGCTGACCGGCGGTTTTACCGGCAAACGACATCCAGGTGTCGCGAACGGAGATGGCCGGGTTAGCGTTGTCCATAGCCCCAGCGAACCTCATCGAAAGTCTCCAAACGGCGCACCAACAAATCGAGCACCAGCCCGATCAGCCCGATCATAATCATCCCCGCCACGACGAGATCGTAGCGTTTACCGGCATTGCGGGCGTCGATAATGAGATAACCCAGACCGCTATTGACCGCGATCATTTCCGCTGCCACCACGACCAGCCAGGCCACCCCCAGCGCAATGCGGACGCCGGTGATGATCTGGGGCATTGCCGCAGGCAGGATGACCCGCGTAAAAAGCGGCAGGCCCGACAATCCGAAATTTTGAGCCGCCCGCAGATAGACTTGCTGCATGTTTTGCACCGCCGCCATGGCCGACACGGTGATTGGAAAAACGCTGGCCAGAAAAATCAGGAAAATGGGCGCGGTATCCTTCACGCCAAACCAGAGAATCGCCACCGGAATCCAGGCAATCGGCGAGATCGGGCGCAGAATTTGGATGAAGGGATTGAGCGCCGTGTAAGCAAATTTGAACCAGCCAAGAATCAACCCCAGCGGCACCCCGACGAGTACGGCGAGGCCAAAACCCCAGCTCACGCGGAAAAGGGAGGCAACGATGTAACGGAGGAGCAATCCTTGTTGCGCCAACTCCGCCAGACCTGTCGCCACCTGCCAGGGAGTCGGAAAAATATCGCTTTTCGCACCCTTCACGGCCAGATGCCAGAGCGTCAGAAAGATCAATCCCACGAGAATGGGCGGGATGATTTGTTGAAACGAGAAACGAGCTTTTTGCGCCAGGGTTGGAGAGTGGGCGTCGCTCATTTCTCGACCTCAAAAGTGGAGGCCGGCTGAGCAGAGGCTTCGGGGGCGAACGAATCATCCACATAATCCTCGAAACGCACGGTGCCTTGCAACATGCCCGTTTCTTTGCCCAAACGTTCGATTTCCTCGAAATTTTCCCGGAGCGGCATCAGATTGCTATAAGTCACCCGATCCGGCGGTTTGCTCAGCACGAATTTGAGCAAGCGCGGATTCTGATTGTAATAATTTTTGGAAACGAACTCCGCCGCTGCCATCCGGTGATCCATGCTTTGGTCCACCCATTTGCCACTCGCAGCGATGCCGTTGACCAGTCGCTGAATCTCCGCCCGATGATCCCGAATCGCATCCTCATGCACCGCCAGCACGCAGGAAATAAATCCGGGCCAGACATCTTTGGCCTGGAAAAGCACGCGACCGTAGCCATCCAATTCCGTCTGCCCCATAAAAGGTTCGCCACTCGTAATCGCATCCACGGATCGTGAAAGCAACGCCGCCGGCATATCGGGCGGTGGCATTTCCAGCAGGGTCACATCATCCAAAGTCATGCCGACCTTCTTCAGTTCCCGATAAATAATCATCCGTTGATTGGCATAACGCCCCGGCACAGCGATGCGTTTTCCCCGCAGATCGCTCGTCTGGAAAATGTTGCCATCCTTGTGAACCATCACCGCCGAACCGTCGCGATGCCCGAGATAAACGATTTTTATTTTCACTCCCTGCTCCCGCAGCGCAATCGCCATGGGCGCGAGAATAAACGAAGCCGACATCTCTGCCGGACGCCCGATAAACATCTCCTTCAACTCCGGCCAGCCGCTAAACCGCATTGGCTTGAAGAAACTACGCCCCTCGGTGTTTTTATTGATGAAATCCGTGACCGGGCACGTGAGATGACACGTGACAGGTAGAAATCCAACGCCGAATCTCTCCGCTTGAGAATTATCCACCCTGGCTTTTTCAAACCAATCCAGATTCAACATCCCGTGCAACACGGTAATCAGCGAAATCCAGAGCACGGTAAAAACCAATAGTCTGCGGCTCAATTTCATCGGTGAAAGGTCAATGGAAATCCCATCGCGGAAGGAAAGCGCAAATTGCGATTATAGTCTATGCCTATCTTTATATCCGCCGCACCTTCGCATAATCGAAGTCGCGAGAAACGTTTCGACCCGCTTAAGGAGTGACCCACGCCAGTCGCCGCATCCGTTTGCAGCCAACCCAAGGCAAAGCGAAAACCGATGGGCAGATTTTCTATTTGGCCTTGTCTCCTTAATTCGTTGACAGACTAGTTCGTTACTGTTTTTAATTTTCCGAGGACCAATTAGTATCACGACTACTCCTTGGTTTATCTTGCCAAACAGCACGATAAACAGTCTGGCATCATCCTTGGTTTGGCAAAGAAATGAAATTACCAATTACACTTGTATTCATCGCATTGGGCCTTCTTACCCAGGCCAAAGCAACACCTGAAGAGAAGGTTGTCGAAGGGGTTACATACCACATTCTGCACGCACCGGCAGACGCTGTCCGGATCCTTTGGAAGGATTCCCATGGAAAGCAACTGAGGACTTTTCCGGTTGTGGCACAGTATCTCGAACTCAAAGGGTCAGCAGCGAAGACCCTAATGAACGGAGGGATATTTGAGCCGGAAGGCATTCCCAGCGGATTATTGATCCAGGATGGCCAACAATTGTCTCCAGTTAGCAGGAAAGACGGTAAAGGGAACTTTTTTCTGAAACCGAATGGGGTTTTTCTAATTGGATCGAAGGGTGCATCCGTCATCAACACAGATGAATACCCGCTCAATGGGGTTGAGGTTCAGCAGGCTGTGCAATCGGGTCCGTTGCTTCTGAGAGGCGGAAAAGTTCACGCTGCCTTCGGCGCAAATTCCACGTCGAGGCTGCATCGTAACGGCGTTGGTGTCTCGAAAGAAGGAATTGTTGTTTTTGCGATGACCGATTTTGACTCGCCCAAGTTTCCGAACCTTTATGAGTTTGCACAGTTATTCCTATCTCTGGGCTGCGAAGACGCGTTGTTTTTGGATGGAGACTTGAGCCAGATGCGGTCGGGTATGGATATGACCAAGCCAAGCAACAGTTTCGGATCGATCATCGCCGTCATTAAAACCGACAATGTCGAATGATGACTCCCAAGCCTCTCTTTAGGCTGTTTCTCGTTGCCACACTACGGGTTCCACCGAAGGGCGATTGTCAGACTACCCCGAGCGCGGCATCTCTCTAAATAAGTGCCGCCATCGTCGGATGAGGACGCGATTTGAGCGAGTCGCTCAAGTCTGCAAGCGCGTCGCGTCCGTTCCCCAATCTCGATTCCCGTTCTTGCCGTGGGACGGAAAGGTTGCTTCAATCCAATATGGCCATTTCCGATTTACTCGATTTCTCGCAAACAGCGCACGCAGATCTTTTCGCCGATCTGCAACATCCCTGGGAGGTGCTGCCACGAATCGGACCTTACCTAACCAAAAATCTGCGCCCAGACTTCCAGGGCACGTTGCTGGGCGCGCCGTATCTGAGTGGCGATATTTTTATCGGCAAAGGCACGGTGATCGAAAATGGGGCCACTCTCAAAGGGCCGATCTGGATCGGCGAAAATTGCGAAATCCGCTCCGGTGCCTATCTGCGCGGTAATGTGATCGCGGGTGATCACGTGGTCCTGGGGAACTCCTGCGAATTCAAAAATTGCATCCTCTTTAACGGCGCTCAAATCCCTCATTTCTCTTACGTGGGCGACTCTGTCCTGGGTCACAGGGCGCATCTCGCAGCGGGGGTGATTCTTTCCAATATGCGCCTCGATCAACAGCCGGTAACGGTGCAGACCACCGGGGGAATCGTCCACACTGGACTACGAAAATTCGGAGCTGTGGTGGGAGATTTTGTCGAGATCGGTTGCAACGCGGTGCTCAGTCCGGGATCGATCATCGGACGGCGCAGTCTGCTTTATCCCGGCACCCAATGGCGCGGGGTTCTGGGCGAAAATAAAATCGTCCGCCTCCGCCAGGAGATCGATGTGCTGGAACGACGTTCGGAGCGGAAGGTCTCTATTGACTGACTGTGGCGGTGTCGCTGGCCGATTTTTCCAGGTATTCGGCGGTCATAACGGTCAGTTCGCCCGAAGCGGATTCGTAAAAGGCGTAGGCCAGCCCGTCGCTGCGTTGCCAGGTGGTGGGTCCTGCCCCTTCGACGGGTTCCCATCTGGCGTTGGCTGCGCTTAAAGCGAGGAGTTCGAGCTGCCGGGGAGCTTCGATTTTTTTGGCTTCGGGGGCAGAAAATGTCACGACATGCGCCCTGGCTTCGGTAAAGAGGATTTTTAATTTTAGATCGTCTTTTTTATAAAAACGCACGTCGCTGGTTTGCGCTGTGGGTTCGACGGGCGGACCGTAAAGGGCGTCGCATTCGGCGATGCCCGAAAAGAGTTGCGCCGAGGCGGGGAGCACAGTGGTCAGAAGCAGGCAGGCGATGAGTAAAAAAGGGTGGCGCATGAGGTGAAACAATCAGATGTGCGAGAAATTTTTGTTCACGATGCAGAGTTATTCACAATTTTAAGACGTTGCCAAGGAGATTTTTCCGGGAAAGTGACAAAAGGTGCGTGGTCGAGGGTGTGAATCGCCGGTTGAGGGTTGGGAAGGGTTCGCGTAGGGTGCATTGTGATGCGATTTTTACTTTTTTTGCTGGTGGGACAGACGTTGGCCTGGGCGCAGGTGGCGGAGGTGGCGGAGATCGGGCTGGACAACGCCCGGGTGGTGCTGACGGAGGACCGTTCTTCTGCCACGATAACGTTTGCGGAACGTGAGGTGACGGTTTTTTGGAAGGAAGCGACGTTGCCGGTGTCGCAGTCTATTTTAGTGTCGGGCGATGCGGCCACGGGCACGCCATTGCTTTTTTTAACGGAGGAGACGGGCTACTATCTGCCCTGGCAGGCGGGGCTTATTTTTAATCCCGCGACGGCTGGAGCGGTGGCTCGCGTGCAACCGGTGGGCGATGCGGGGGTCTATCTGGTGCGGTTTGGTAAAATGAATCCCGAGTGGTTGCGTTCGACGGCGGAGGCCATGCAAATTCCATCCCGTGGGCCCCTCCAGATTACGGAAAATACGAACGCGGGCTTTTTTGTTTACGATCTGGAGACGAAGACTTCTGGCTACGCGATTTTGCAGGCAAACGAACGGCTAAATACGCCGGGCTTGGTCTGCGGGGCGGGTCAACCCGGGGTGGTGCTGGTGCGGTCCACGGCGACGGGTTTGGAATTGGCCGCGGGCGGTTTTGCGAACGAGGAAACGCTGCGGGTGAAACTTTTTGGCGATTGGCAACCGGCAGCGAACGAGTCCGGCATAAAAAAAACCGAGTCGAAAGCAGGGCGCACCTGGGTGGAATGGGATGGCAAAACTGTTGTGCGCCTGGAACGTCTGCCCGCTCGTGGATTTGTGCAGCGCATTCTGGATTTACTCGAGAAAAAATGAAGCCGGGTTACCGTGGACGCCTCGCACCGTCACTTACGGGGAACCTGCACACGGGCCACGCCCAGACTTTTTTAAGAGCGCAACAACGGGCACGGGAGGCAGGTGGCGCGTTGTTTTTACGAATGGAGGATTTGGATGAGGCGCGAAAACGTCCGGAGTTTGCGCCGCAAATGCTGGAGGATCTGGCCTGGTGCGGGTTGCACCACACGGGAGAGGTGATGTGGCAAAGTGAGCGACATCGGGCGGGAATTTACCGGGCGGCTTGGAAGAAATTGCGCACGGACGGATGGATCTATCCGTGTGTTTGCTCGCGCAAAGATGTGCTTCTCGCGGTGGGGGCTCCTCACGCGGAAGATGAGGAACCGATGTATACCGGGACGTGTCGGGAACGGCCATGGAGCGGGACGGAGGTGGCGGATGGCGTGAATTGGCGATTGAAGGTGCCGCACGGAGTGGAGATCACGTTTTTTGACGAGAACATGGGCCATTTGACGGCAGAGGGAGGAAGCGCACTTGGGGATTTTGTAATCTGGCGCAAGGATGGATTGCCCGCTTACGAGCTGGCGGTGGTGGTGGACGATGCCGCGATGGAGATCACCGAAGTGGTGCGCGGAGAGGATTTGGTGCGCTCGACTTTTCGTCAATTACTGGTGTATCGCGCACTGGGCTTGACGCCGCCGCGATTTTATCATTCCCCCCTGGTGCTGGATGCGGCGGGGAGAAGGCTGGCTAAGCGTCTGGGGTCGGAGACTCTGGGGGAACGTCGTCGGGCGGGAGAGGAGCCACCACGGCTGGCAGAGGGGTGATGAGATGCTGGTTAAGCGGGCGCACCTTTTCGTGAATGCGCGGAGCGACGAGCGGAAGTTGAAGGTAACCCATGGCGAAGATTTCGAGTTTGGCGTCGAGATTATCGATCTGATGCAGGGCGATAGCTTCGGGTGTTTTGGGAACGACGGGGGAGCCAAATTCGTTCGTGCCGTGATGGGAGACGATGAGATGAAGAAGATGGAGCCGCACCTGTTCGGTGGGAGGCTGGAGATCGGTCCAGGAGTCGAAATGGGGCTGAAGTTTGCGCCAGAGGGAATTGACGAGTTCGACGCCGATGGTGATGTGACCGAGGAGTTCGCCGCGTTCGTCGAGGGTGATGTCGAAGCCGTTTTCGGGGACATGATTTTCCCAAAGTTTGCCGCAATCGTGAAGCAAGGTGCCGGTGAGCAACAGGTCGCGGTTGAGCGTGGCATAAACCGGGGCGAGAGCGTCGGCGGCGCGCATCATTTGCGCGGTGTGTTCGACGAGACCGCCGCGTCGGGCGTGGTGAACGAAACGGGCACCTGCACTGCGTGCGAAACGGGAGCCGAGTTCTTCGAGAAAAAGCCCGGCCAAAGCTCGGAGACGCGGATCGACCAGCGTGGCGACGAGGCGCAAGATGTCGGCGTAGTCGGCAGCTTGACGGATGCGAATCTGGGCTGGACCCGCGAGAAGTTCAGCGCGTTCTTCCTCGGAAAGCGGACGAAAGGCGAATTTGCGAGCGTCGATGCCGAAGTTGCCATTGCGGAAAAATTCACCGCTCATTTCGTGAAAACTGCCAGGCGGAAGAGCAGCCAAAAGGGTGTAATCGGGGTGATCGCTCCAGATCCGGAGGGTCAGGGAAGCGGTGGCGTCGAGGAGGTGGAGTTCGAGAAAGGGCTTGCCATCGCGGGTGTGTTTTTGCGAGGTGTTTTCGAGCTGCAAATGCACCTGGCCGGGAATGGGCAGGATTTCTGCGGCGGATTTTACGGCGGCCAGGGTCTGAATTTCCACAAGGCAGATTGAAACGGTTGGAAGGATGCGAGGCAACCCTTTTTTGGACCAACAGCCGTGCATGGCAAAAGATGAAGTTCATTCTCTTTTCCGCGAAGAAACCTTCGAAAATAGATTTGCTCTTTTGTTCTGAAAATCTGTTTTTCGATTGAACTCCACCCATTATTAGTAGAAAAAAGACCTTCCAGAGATGCAGTGACCCCTTGCTCAGCCCTCAGGACTTCTTTTTTCTATGAAATACATTTTTGTCACCGGCGGTGTCGTCAGTTCCTTAGGCAAAGGGCTCGCCGCCGCCTCCCTCGGCACCCTTCTCGAACGTCGCGGCCTTAAAGTCACCCTCCAAAAATTCGACCCCTATCTCAACGTCGATCCCGGCACCATGAGCCCTTTTCAACATGGCGAAGTCTATGTGCTCGACGACGGCGCCGAGACCGATCTCGACCTCGGCCATTACGAACGCTTCACCAGCACCATCCTCACCCGCGCCAACAACGTCACCAGCGGCCAGGTCTATGAAACCGTCCTCACCAAGGAACGCAAAGGCGATTATCTCGGTAAAACAGTCCAGGTCATTCCCCACATCACCGACGAGATTAAAGCCCGCATCCATAAACTCGCCTCCGTGCAACCGTGCGACGTCGTCATTACCGAAATCGGCGGCACCACGGGCGATATCGAGGGATTGCCCTTCCTCGAAGCCATCCGCCAGTTTGCCCTCGAAGTCGGCCCGCACAACGTCCTCTTTATGCACGTAACCCTCGTGCCATTCATTAAAGCCGCCGGCGAACTCAAAACCAAACCCAGCCAGCAAAGCATCGCCAAACTCCGCGAAATCGGCATCCAACCCCAAGTCCTCCTCTGTCGCACCGAATTTCCTCTCGGCGATGAAGTCCGCGAAAAACTCGCCCTCTTTTGTAACGTCCCCCGCAACGCCGTAATCGAAGTCCGCGATGTCGATCACTCCATTTACGAACTTCCCCTCATGCTTCAGGCAGAAAAACTCGACGACACCGTCTGCTCCCTCCTCGGTCTCCCGGCCGGTGTGGCGGACATGACCGATTGGAAAAAATTCGTGCAACGCGTCATCTACCCACGCAAACGGGTAAAAGTCGCCATCGTCGGCAAATACATCGATCTGCAAGACGCCTATAAATCCATCTACGAATCGCTCACCATCGCCGCCGCCAGCCAGGATTGCGGAGTCGATTTGCTAAAAGTCGATGCCGAAGACATCGAATCCGATGGCGCCGACGAGATTCTCAGCGGCGTCGCGGGCGTCATCATACCCGGCGGCTTTGGGGATCGGGGCGTGGAAGGCAAAATCCAAGCCACCCGTTTTGCGCGTGAAAACGAACTCCCCTACCTCGGTCTCTGCCTGGGAATGCAGGTGGCCACCATCGAATTTGCCCGCAACGTCGCCGGCCTCGAAGGTGCCAACAGCACCGAATTCGATATCAACGCCAAGCATCCCGTCATCTGCCTGCTCGAAGAACAAAAAGAAGTCACCACCAAAGGCGGCTCCATGCGGCTCGGCACCTGGCCCACCAAAATCGCCCCCGGCACCCTGGCCGAGAAAGTCTATGGCACCAACGAAATCTTCGAGCGCCACCGTCATCGCTACGAGTTTAACATGAAATACCGCGATCAACTCACCGCCAAAGGCTACGTCATTTCCGGCACCTCGCCCGATGGTGAACTTGTGGAAATGATGGAATTACCCAGCCACCCGTTTTTTCTGGCCTGCCAATATCACCCCGAATTTCGCAGTAAACCGACCCTGCCCCACCCCATGTTCAAAGGCTTCCTCCGCGCGGTGCTCGCGCATGGCGTGGGTTAGACACGATTGGCCATTTTAAAAAAACCGACGCTAAAAAAGCACCGTCACCTGCTGAAAGCCACCCGCAAGGAAAAACCAAACTAAAGGACAGGTCTTCTGTTACGTAAAAAATCCATCCACACCCCGATTTGTCCCGGGTAGGGTAGGCGTCTCGCCTGCCGCCGAGGGCATCTTGCCCTCGGCGAACCGGACCGTGGGAGACAGGCTACCTCCCACGGCAGGCGCACCAAGTTTGTTCTTTTTTTCCGATGGGACGGCTGTTTGGTGGATCGCTTGGTTCGCCTTATTTTTTTGCAGCGGCGTCGATATAAAATAGCAATTTGGTGGCTCCCATGACAATCTGGAGATCCCTATCCGGTAAGCGTCCGATCATACGCTTAAGTTCATGGTGCTGAATGGCTTGCAGACCCTGGACATTCACATAACTCGCCTCGTGCAGAAACTTCGGCTTGCCGATGGAAACCTCATACTCGCTCTCACGGGGGGGGGCGTAATGGGAGCGCAAACAGCAAGCGCTCGCGGCGCGGCGTCATCGCGCCGGGAAACAACCAGCATTGGGCGGGTCTTGGCTGCCATACCAAGATCAACCCGATAAATTTGTCCTGGCTCAGTCGTCATACACGGCATCGAGGTCGGACTGACGGGGGGCAACGGGTAGAAGGATGTCTGAGTTGTCTTCCTTCAGGCGTAGATCAAATGGGAGTCCCTTGTGGAGGCGGATCTGATGCAGGAATAATCTGATTGCGTCGGTTGTGGTCAATCCGAGCTCATGCAGGATCAACTCGGAATCCCGTTTGAGGCGGTTATCTACTCGAGCACGGACATATGAATCTTTGGGTGACATGTTCGAATGTAGTCTTAACGTGCTACGTCGCGCGAAATATATTTTCTGCGAACGTTCGAGTTAAGCGGGCGACGACGGCAGGACGCCAAGCCCGGGCTAAACCAAACTAAAGGACAGGTAATATGTTACGTAAAAAATCCATCCACGCTCCGATTTGTCCCGGGTAGGGTAGGCGTCTCGCCTGCCGCCGAGGGCATCTTGCCCTCGGCGAACCGGACCAGGGGAGACAGGATACCTCCCACGGCAAGCGAACCGATAGATGGCCTCGCCAATCTTGCCCCACCGAGGCAAACGCCTGCGTCAACCGTGTAGTAAACTAAGGGACAGGTTTTTTGTTTCAACGGACAGGGGTTGCCACGATGCGTCTTGTTATGTGTTATTCCGTGAAGCGCAGGAGGTATTTTCGGAGGATTGCCCCCTTTAAAATGGGGCTCCGGATCGGCTCTCTCGTGACATAGATATACATCGGCACAATCGGATTCGCGTCCGAGTCCTTAAGTGGATAAAGCGAGAACAATACCTCGCCGTTGAGGTCCGACATCGCGACGAGTCCGATATGTCCACCAGCATATCCTGCGTAAATAGCTGCGCCCTGAATGTTGAGTCCCGCGTTGGTGGAGCAGATCGCCCCTGTAATGATCCAAGTGTCCTTTTCCTTGCCCTTGCGGATAGCCAGTTTCTGAAATGCGGGATGTCCGATCACGAAGGTGCCGCCATATTCGTCCACCTCCTTCACGGTGTTGTCGGCCAATACCTCCACCAATGGTCCCTTGACCCAATCGCGGCCTTGGGCATCTGCGGCGTGTAGATATGGCGCGACGGCGAAAAGGATCAAGATGAAGAGATAAGCACGCATTAGTCTGATTAGCCGAACGTCGAAGGTCTGGCACCGCCTTTAGTTTGAAGTATTTCATGGCGGAAAATGGATGTCAAGAGCGAAGAGCGGCGCAACTTGATACCTGTAACCATGTTAACAGTCATGCTAGAAACGCGGTGTCACGGGCGTGGACTCCTTGTGCCCTGCCACGGGAAACACCGCCAAAAACCGCTTGTAGAGTTAGAGAATTTGGTGCTAACAGACTATTGGGAAAGAGCAGGCAGAAATTGACGCCTCAAGAAAGGTTCAAGAGCCAACCTGGATCGGCCAAATCTGGGATCGCATCACAGGTTTTGGAGACTGGCGTGAAACACAAGCGCCAATAGGGGGCTGGCAAATAGGGGGCTGGCATCGGGCCTGCAAAGTCCGCCTCCAAACCTCCTGGTCTTTAACCGCGCCTTTAACGGTGCCGGGCTTGTTCAACCATGGTTGTAGTCGAAGACTCGTGCCTCGCCTTCGCTACAACCTTTAGTGTTAGGCGTCATGGTTGGAGTTTGGATTCGGCCTTGCTCGTATCGCACGGTCGCTAAGGCGTAAAACGAACGATATAAAAACGCCTGCAATAAACCATCCTACCGCATTCACTAGGAAAGTAGGAATGACCATAAGCAAAATGAACAAATCAGTCTTAAGAAAAAGCAGGCTTGGCCAATTCACAGAATAGTCAATCAGATGCATTTGTTGGCCGGGGGCTGTATTAAGCGGCGTGAGAAACGTTCCTGCAATCGCAATAAACCCCAGGAACGTCGGAATAAAAAACCAACTGAATAGGAGGCTTTTTAATTGGGTCACGGTAGAAAAGATTTAGGCGGAACCCCCTCGTCGGCAGGCTCACTGTGAATCCGAGACGCGTTAGCCCCTCTGATGGCATCGATAATATTCTGCCTTGTGACGCTGGAACCAAACTTTTTCCAGAGACCGATTCCAATAATAATCGCAGCTCCGTCTCCAGATTCGTCTAGCTCCCTTCCAGTCCCGTTCTTTAATGCACCTAGTAATTGGCTCCACTTGCCATCTTGTTTAGCTTGTGCGATTCCTGCGGCATCTAGTCCGCGCAAGGGCTTGGCCCCCGATTTCCGGGTTGCTCCAAATCGACTTCGCTCTGTCACAAACACCTCGTTGACGAAACTCTTCCCGCCAAATACCAGGCCATCACTAAAATAGCGCACCCGGCAACGCAGCAATTCCCAGCGGCTCAGCTTGCCTTTATGAGCGATCACCGCTGCAATCTCTTCCTCGGTAAATCCGCGTCGGAGGGGATTGCCTTCCTCCGACAACGCCCCCTCCTGACCCTGGTTGTAGGCAAGCACTCGATATCGGGATAATATCCA
>JBBRFA010000031.1:0-29726 GCA_038225185.1 Chthoniobacterales bacterium | reverse complement strand
CACGTTTACGTTTCGCAGTTGGAAGGCATGGCTCTCTTCGATGCACGGCCCGCGAATTTCTTTCAGATGGGCGACGTGCTTGTTCCTTTCGATGTGATCCCCATGCCTCTGGAGGATGTGGGGCTTTGATTTCGACCCATTAAATGCCCGTTTTCCTGTAAACACGTCGCGGGCAATCTTGCAGCATCCCGGCGTCGCTCTAGAGCTTGCAAATCGTCGGCCTCCTGCCTCCGATGCTTCGATAAATCAGGGCGACTTATTCCAGCAGCTCGCTGTATTTGCTGCGGGCATAGGACTCGATCTCGGCCAGGATCGCCTCGGCGGAATCGTAGGTCAGCAGACGATCGGCCAAGGCGACGCATTCACCGTGATGCAACCCTTGCACTGCGCGTTTAATCCGTGGCACGGAGGGCGAGGAGGCGCTTAATTCATCGATGCCGAGGCCCAAAAGAAGCGGGGTTAAGGTCACATCGCCGGCCATTTCCCCGCAGACGCCCACCCAGATGCCAGCGGCATGGGCCGCGACGGCTACATTTTTTATGAGGCGCAAAATTGCGGGATGGGTGGGTTGATAAAGATGGGCGACCTCTTCGTTTACCCGATCCACCGCGATGGTGTATTGGATGAGATCGTTGGTGCCGATTGAGAAAAATTTGGCTTCCTTGGCGAGGATATCCGCGCAGATGGCGGCGCTGGGAATTTCGATCATCACCCCCACTTCGAGTTTTTCCTCGAACGGAATGCCTTCGTGGCGCAATTCGGTTTTGCAGATTTCCAAAATCGCGTTGGCTGCACGCAGTTCGTTGAGGCTCGAAATCATGGGATACATCATTTTGACGTTCCCATGCACTGACGCGCGGAGGATTGCCCGGAGCTGGCTTTTGAACACGTCCACATTTTCCAGACTGAGCCGGATTGCGCGACAACCCAGAAACGGATTGGGTTCTTTTCTTTCTTCGCCAAACCATTTGTCGCCCCCGATGTCCATCGTGCGAATGATCACCGATTGGGGTGCCGTTTCCCGGGCGACCTGATCATAGACCGCCACCTGTTCTTCCTCGGTCGGCGAATCGGTGCGGTTCACAAAGAGGAACTCCGTGCGATATAAACCGATTCCTTCCGCGCCGTATTCTTTCACGGAGGGCAAATCCTCGATCAGCTCGATATTGGCCGAAAGCGTGATTCGCCGGCCATCTTGCGTGGTGGAAAGGGTTTCCCGCAACTGACTCAACTGCTCTGCGACTTCTTCTTTTTTGTCCTCGATCTTTTCGTAATGCTCCAGCGTGGCAGGCGATGGATTTAAAATAAGCACGCCGCGATAGCCATCGATGAGCACTTTTTGCCCTTCCCGGGCGTGTTCCAGCAGATCCTCCAGACCTGCCACGGCGGGGATGCCAAGCGAACGCGCAATGATGGCGGTGTGTGAGGTTTTGCTGCCGCCTTCGGTGGCAAAACCGAGGGCGTGTTCGCGATTGAGCATCGCGGTATCGGATGGCGTAAGATTTTGCGCCACCAGGACATGCGGATAGTCCAGGGTGGCCAGACTCCGTCCGCTGTGGCCCATTAAATTTCGCAAAATGCGCCGGGTGACGTCGTGCATGTCATAGGCCCGTTCGCGCAGATAAGGGTCGTCGATCTGGCTGAGGGTGTCCGAATAGCGTTTGGCCACGGTAAGAAAAATGTGCTCGATATTCTGCTTTTTGCTCTCCAAAGCCCGCAATACTTCATCGATCAAGGTGCGATCTTCGACCACCAGGAGATGCGCGTCGAAAATACTGGCGTCCTTGGAGCCAATCGCCTCGGCGATTTTTTGCTGCATTTCCACGATTTGCTCGCGGGTGCTAATCAAAGCAGCTTCGAATCGCGAAATTTCATTCGGGATTTCCGCGTCCTCCAAATCATACGCCACCGGTTCTTCATCCTGGTTGTGATGCACATAAATCACCCCATGCGCTATGCCCGGAGCCACACCGATTCCCTCGAAAGTCTTTTCCAAAGTTGCGTCAATCGGGCTCATGTCTGCCCCCTGATACCTTTCTGCTTACGAGAAATCAATCATCGATCCGCAAATGACCGGATTTTTTTTCGTGACCATAAAAAGCAGTCGTCCAAATAAAGGGCGAACTTTTAAAAAAAGCTGTAAATCGCTCAAAGACAACGACTCAATCCTCATCAAACTTGCGTTTGATCAAGTCTTCGATCTCCGCCACGGCTTTCTCTGCATCGGGACCATCTGCGGTGATCAAAAGCTTCGATCCGTGCCCGGCAGCCAGCATCATAAGACCCATGATGCTTTTACCGTTGACCTGTTCGCCGTCTTTTTCCACCCAGAGTTCGGCCTTGTGGCGGTTGGCTACTTTTACAAACATCGCCGCTGGCCGGGCGTGAAGGCCAAGACGATTTTGAATCGTCAATTCTTTCACGACTTTTTTTGCGCCGGGATCCACTGGTTTTCTGCTTAACAAGCCCATCAGTGCATCTTCCTATTTTCCATGAGGTTTAGCAACCGGTTATTAAATTCCACCGCACTATTTTGTCCCAATCCCTTTAGTTTTTGATCCAATGCCGCCACTTCCACCAGGCGGGCGAGATCGCGTCCCATCCGCACGGGGATCGTGATGTGCGGCACGACGATTCCCAGAATCTCGTAATATTGGGGGTCCAACCCGATGCGATCCACCTCCTCCAGCTCATCCCAGTCGGCCAGTGTAACCACCAAATCGAGTCGTTTATCGACGCGAATGCTGCCAATTCCGAAAATGGAGGCCACATTGATCACGCCGATGCCGCGCACTTCCATGTGATACCGCGTTAAATCGGGCGAAGTGCCGACCAGATCGCGCCCTTCGATGGCCCGGAACCGCGTGATGTCGTCGGCCACCAGACTGTATCCGCGCTCGATCAAGCCCAGGACGCATTCGCTTTTTCCGACTCCGCTGGCTCCGCGAACCAGCGTGCCCACGCCCATGATATCGACCATGCTGCCGTGCTCCGATGTCGTCGGTGCAAAATCCGTTTCCAGTGCAATCGTGGCCGCGTTGGTGAATCGCATCGTCACCATCGGTGTGGTGAATACCGCCACTTGCTGACGCGTCGCCTCGTCCAATAACACTTTTGGAATGATAAATCCGCGGGCAAAAACGATGCAGGGAATGTTCCGCGAACAGATTTTTTGAAAACGTTCCCGCATTACCTCGGGTTCGAGCGTTTTAAGATAGGTGATCTCGGCACTGCCGATCACTTGAATGCGTTTATCGGCGAAGTAACTGAAAAATCCTGAAAGCGCCAGTCCCGGGCGATTGATGGTCGGTTCGCGTATCGCCCGGTCGAAGCCCACGGCGGGACCGGCCAGCTTTAAACCAAGCCCTTCGGCATGGCGGGTGTAGAATTCCGCCACGGTGACCACGGGTTTCTTTGGACGGGCTTTTTTGCGTGGAGGAGCCATAAGACCCTGACTTTACAACGTGACGACGTGTGGCATCACGCATTTTTTTTCGGTGTTGTCTTGTGTTTGCAAAAAAATCGTCCGACCAGACTGCGAAGGTCGAAATACCAGAAATGGCGTTGGTTTTTCCTGCCACCATGGATTACATACAATGTGCGCGATGGAGAACTTGGAAGATTTGTTTGATGATGCCAGCGGCGATATCGCCCTCGGAGAATTGGAGGCTGCGGCCGATAAATACCGTCGTTGCGTGGAGATTGACCCCGACTTTTTCGATGGCTGGCACGCCTTGGGCATGACGCTGATGAAGCTGGGACGCCATCCCGAAGCCATCGCAGCCGGTCTGCGTGCCACCGCCCTTCAGCCGAACGATTTGCTCGGCTGGTCGAGCCTTTCCATGTTTTACGTGCGGAACGATCAGATCAAAGAAGCTGAGGCCGCCGGTGCAAAAGCGAAAATTTTGTCTTGGGGTGGCAAAATAGCTCGTGAATAATCCCGCTCACTTGCAGGCCATGCCCGACCCGTCCTTTTTCATCACCACCGCCATCGATTACACCAATGGCGCGCCTCACATCGGGCACGCTTACGAGAAGGTGCTCTCGGATGTGATCGCAAGATATCAACGACTGGCTGGACGCGACGTTTTTTTATTGAGCGGAGTCGATCAACACGGGCAAAAAGTGCAGCAATCGGCCGAAAAAGAAGGGGTCGCCCCCCAGGAATTTGTCGATGGCATCACCGCAAAATTCATTGCTCTCTGGGAAAAACTCGACGTTCAATACGATGCTTGGGCGGCCACCACCGACACGCTGCACAAGGACTGTGTTCGCACCAATTTACAATTGCTCTGGGACGACAAAGACCCCGCCACGGAGGAAAGTCGTTGGATTTATAAAAAAAGTGAGGGCGGCTATTACAGTGTTCGTCAGGAACAATTTCTCACCGATAAAGAGCGGGGCGAAGACGGCGAATTTGGAGCCGAATGGCAACCGGTCGAATTTCGCGAGGAGGAAAATTTTTATTTCCGCCTGAAAGAGCACAAGCAATGGCTGCTGGACTTCATCGACCAACGGAGCGCGGATGGAAAACCGTTTGTCGTGCCCGATTTTCGCGTGGGCGAATTGCGCAACGCGGTGGAAAAACTCGATGGCGATCTTTGTATTTCCCGTCCTGCCTTACGACTGCAATGGGGCATTCCTTTTCCCGAAAGTTTCGGAGCGGGATTTGTCACTTATGTCTGGTTCGATGCGCTTGTGAACTACATTAGTTTTGTGCCCGGACACAATCCGGATTTTTCGGGTAGCGCAGGCGACGCGCGAGCCGTTTCTGACGGTTCGCCAGAAACTTCCGGGAACACCGGGGCGAGTCGCCTCGCTGAGCACGCGGGTCGCGAGCGCTCCCCCAAGTTTTCCGATTGGTGGCCTGCGCTGCATGTCATTGGCAAGGACATCATGATTCCCGCGCACGGCGTTTACTGGCCGATCATGCTTAAGGCACTGGGTTTCGCAGACGAGGAAATGCCCACCTTGCTCGTTCACGGCTGGTGGAATATATCGGGCGCAAAAATGAGTAAGAGTTTGGGAAATGTCATTGATCCCGATTTTCTTGCGGACAGATACGGAGCGGAAGCCGTGCGATATTACTTAATGAGCGATATCGCGACGGGTAAGGATGCGGATTTTAGTGAGGAACGACTGGTTCAGAGATATAATTCCGACCTGGCGAACAGCCTGGGAAATTTGCTCAATCGCTCTCTTAACATGGCCGCAAAGTATCGCCAGGGCGTGCTCAAAAAAACTCTTGCCGGTCCCGCTGAAGCAACCTTGGAAGGGTATGCGCAACAAAGCATCCGGGGTTACAAAAAAGCCATGGAAATCTACCGCCCAGACACCGCATTATCCGAAGCTTTGAGCCTGGCGACGCAGTGCAATGAACTCATCGAAATTCGTAAACCCTGGGTTTTGGCCAAAGACCAACAGCTCGCCAACGATCTCGACTCCGTCCTTTATCATCTCGCCGAGTCCCTGCGCATCATCGCCATTCTCATTTCTCCCGTCCTCCCCAAAGCTGCCGCGGCCGTTTTTGGCCAACTCAACTGGCACGGTCCGTTCACTCTTGCCCTCGCCGAGACCACCTGGGGCCTGCTTCCCGATGGCCACGTCCTTGGCTCCCCCACCCCGATTTTCCCGCGCATCGTCAGCGACACGGCTTCCTAGCACTTTTCTCTCATGCGTCTCCTGGATCGTTACATTTTTAAAAGCCTGCTTTTGCCCCTGCTTTACTGCTTTCTGGGCATCGTCTCCATCTGGCTCATCCAAGACATGGGCGACAAACTCCCCGCCCTTATCGATGCTGGTGCCAACGTCTCCCAGCTCCTCAGATTTTATCGCATTCAAATCCCGCAAATCATTGTCTTTAGTCTCCCCATCGCCCTTCTCCTGGCCGCGCTTTACAGCTTGGGCAAACTCTCCCGCTCGAACGAAATCGTCTCCATGGTGGCCGCCGGGGTGAGCATCTCCCGGCTGCTGGTTCCCCTTTACATCGTCGGCCTGCTGGCCACCGGAGCCACCCTCGCCCTGAACTATCGGCTCGCTCCCGAATCGGCTCTGCAAAGCACCAAATATTACAAGGAACTCAACGATAAAAGGAAACGCTCCAAAGACCTCACCGCCGTGCTTTTTCGCAATCGCGAAGCCAATCGCACCTGGTATGTCGAACGTCTTGCGCCCGATGGCAGTGACGCCCGCGGCGTGCAGATTTTACAACAGACCGACGGTGGTGATGCTGTCTGGAAACTTTTTGCCCGCAGCGCCAAATACAACCCCCAAACGAAAATCTGGACCTTTCTCAAAGGCGAATTTCTCGAACTCGAACCCAACGGTAAAATCGTGCGCCAAAAACCCTTCGAAACCCGCGAATTCGCCGATCTCGACGAAAGCATGATCCGCATCATCACCATCGATGTCCTGGCCGAAAATCTCGGTGTCCCAGCCTTGCACGACTACCTGCAAATGAACCGCGACCTGCCCGAGGCTCAGCTTGGAGCTTTTAAAACGCATCTGCATTATCGTTGGGCGCTCCCCTGGGCCTGCCTCATCGTTCTCCTTCTCGCCGGGGGACTCGGCATCGCGTTTTCCAGGCGCGGCGTCATGCGGGGCGTGCTCACCGCCATCGTGCTGTTTTTTCTTCTCTTTTTTCTACGCGCCCTCTTTATCTCGCTTGGCCAGGGCGGACGCATCGCGCCCATTCCCGCCGCCTGGGTTCCCATGGTGCTCTTCGGGCTTCTCGGCATCGTCCTCATCTGGCTAAGAAGCTCCGGCAGCAACCGTTCCTGGCTGCGTTTCGGCTCGAAAAACTAACCTATTATGCAACCACAGTGGCACATCCAGCGCAGATCCAATTGTTGTTCGGCGACTAACAAACCTTTTGCCGACGGCGAAATTTTTCATACCCAGCTCTTTCGCGAAAAAAGCGGTCTTCGCAGGGAGGATTTATCCGAGGAAGCCTGGGCCAGCCGCACCTCCGAGCTACTCCCGTTTTCCTATTGGAAATCGAAATACGAAAAATCCATCTCCCATGCCACCCCCGAACCCATGGCCCGCGAAAGCGTGGAAGATCTTCTGCGCCGACTCACCCTCGATGATGAGCCGCATACTCTCCACGTCCGTTACATTCTCGTCCTCATGCTCGAACGCAAACGCATCCTTAAACCCGTGGACGAAAAACCCTCCGACGAAGGCCGTCTGCTAATCTACGAGCACACCAAAACCGGCGAAGCTTTTCTCGTGATCGATCCCCAGTTGCGCCTGGATCAAATCGAATCCATCCAGACCGAAGTCTTCGACCTGCTTAAAGGCATGACCACCCCTCCCGCCGAAGCCTTCCCCCCATCGCCAACGACCACCTAAAATCAACCAGCCCACCGTCATTGCATTCTTCTCCGTTTTAACCTAGTATCCTCTTTCTTTACGCATCATGAATTTCATCAAACTCTTCTTTTCCCTGCTTCTCGTCGGCCCGGCTTTGTTTTTTACCGGCTGCGAAACGGTAAAAACCACTTCCGCCCCGAAAAATTCCTTCACCTTCAATCCCCCGGTTACCCAGCCAAAAAATCGGGCCGCCGTGCAGGTAAAAGTCAGCACCGGTGCGCAACGCCTCTACGTTGTCGAAGGCAATACCGTGCTTCTCGCCACTCCCGTCTCCGTCGGCAAATCCTCCTCGCCCACTCCAGCGGGCAACTTCCGCATTTACTCCAAACAAGCCAATCGCCGCCGCTTTAGCCAACCCGGCGCAGGCTACCCCATGCCGTATTGGATGGAATTTAAACCCGCTTACGGCGCCCATTGGGGATTCATCAAACCTTTTCCCTCCACCCAAGGTTGCATTCGCATGCCACTTAAATCTGCCAAGAAAACCTTCGATCTCATAAGCGTTGGCACCCCGATCAATATTTCCACTTCCCAACCCTGGGATGCAACCGTCGGCAAAACCCTCCCCAAATTGGACGATAGCGCCCTGCCCAATCCTCCGACGGAATACATGACCAGTCCGCAGGTCTTTGCCGACGTCCGCCAGGGCCGCCTCTGGAAATTTGGCCACTGATTTTTCTTCAGCCATCCACTTTCTGACAGTGAAGTTTGCCGTTCTGATCTCGTGATCGGGCTTCTGCCTTATTTCCCGGCACTTTTATCACGGCCATACATCCAGTCTGCCTACCGTGACCGAAAATGAAGGTAGCCCTTCTTTTCTCCGAAGCGACTTCACTTTTTATGACCGAAAACAGCGTGCTCCCCGGCAGTCAACTCACCATCATTCCCAGACGTCTGCTTCTGGTGGAAGATCACGAAAGCACGGCGCGAACCCTGCAACGATTGCTCCAGCGGCACGGCCACGAAATCTGGATCGCTCTTTCCTGTCGCGAAGCCCTCGCCCTGGCCGCCAGCCACACCTTCGACGCCCTCATCTGCGATCTCGATCTGCCTGATGGCGATGGCACTTTTTTACTTCAGAAAATACGGCAGACCCATCCCGTGCAAGGCATCGTCCTAAGCGGCCACGGCTCTCCGCAGGACATCGAGCGGTGCCGTGCCGCAGGTTTTTCCGCGCATCTGGTGAAACCGTTCGACGTTACCGAGATCGAAATCGTTCTCGCACAAATACTCCCGGTGACCGCTCCATGAGGAGAGGAAAAACCAAGGCGCCCCATGCCAGCCTCCATCCCGACCTCTACGTATCGCCTGCAATTTCACCACGATTTTAACTTTCGACAAGCCACCGCCATTCTCGATTATTTGAGCGACCTGGGCATTTCGCACGTCTATTCCTCGCCCTTTTTTCAAGCCAGCGAAGGTAGCACCCATGGCTACGATGTGGCAGATCATAATCAGCTCAACCCCGCGCTCGGCTCGGCCCGCGATTTTCAAGATTTTATCGCAGGCCTGCTTGAACGCGGCCTCGGCCATCTCCTCGATTTCGTGCCCAACCACATGGGAATCAGCGAACCGGTCAACCGTTGGTGGATGGATGTCTTGGAAAATGGACGAAATTCTCTTTTTGCGCACTATTTCGATATCGAGTGGCACCCGATCAAAGAGGAACTGGAAAACAAGGTGTTGCTTCCGATTTTGGGAGATCGATATGGCAATGTCCTGGAGCGGGGGGATTTTCATCTCGACTGTCGGCAGGGCGCATTTTTTCTAAATTACGCGGACGCCAAAGTGCCGCTTAACCCGGTAAGTTATCCCTTTATTCTTGAGCGGGTCGCATCGCAAACCGAAGGCCAGATCCCTGCTGAGTGGCAGGATGAACTCTGGAGTATTTCGCGGGCTTTTGGACAACTCACCCCACGATCACAAGCGGAGCCCGAGGCGATTCGTTTGCGGGCTCGCGAAAAGGAAGTCGGGAAACGTCGCCTCGCCGATCTTCTGACCAAATCCGAGGCGGTGGCCAAAGCTCTTGATGCCACCCTGCGGCACCTCGAAGGCTCTCCAGGCGATGGCGCTTCCTTTGACGATTTGCACGAACTTCTCTGCGCCCAGACCTATCGACTCGCCTTCTGGCGCGTGGCCGCGGAGGAAATCAATTATCGCCGATTTTTTGACATCACCTCCCTGGCCGGCATCCGTGTGGAGGTGCCCGAGGTTTTCGACGCCACCCACCAGCTTGTGCTGCAAATGATCGCCCGTGGCGAGGTGACCGGCCTCCGCATCGACCATATCGACGGCCTCTGGAGCCCGTGCGCCTACCTCGCACAATTGCAAAAGGCGGTCGATCCCGCTGAGGAAAAACCCCTTTATCTTCTCGTCGAAAAAATCCTCGGACCCGGCGAACAAATCCCCGCCGACTGGCCAGTCCATGGCACCACCGGCTATGAGTTTGCCGCCGATCTCGTTCGCTTGCTTGTCGATGAAAAAAACGAGACCGATTTTTCCCGAATTTATGCCGCTTTTGGGGGCACACAGAATTTTGATGATCTGGTTTACGACAAAAAAATCCTCGTCACCCGCATGGCGCTGGCCAGTGAAATCGCCGAGTTGGGTCATTTGCTGGATCTGCTCTCCGAAAAAAACCGCCTTTACCGCGACTTTACCCTTCACCAACTCACCTCCGCCGTGCGCGAGACCATCGCCTGCTTCAATGTCTATCGCACTTACGTGGCTCCCGACCGCCCGGTGCGGGAGGAAGATCGCCTGGTCATTCGCCGGGCCATCCGTCGTGCCCGCCGCAAAAACCCCACCATCGACCGACATATCTTCGGGTTTCTCGAAAAAATCCTCACCCTCGATCTCTCCGATCCTCACGACACAGCCCGACGCGAAGAGCACGTGCGCTTTGTCATGAAATTTCAACAAATCAGCGGTCCCATCATGGCCAAGGGATTGGAAGACACCGCGTTTTACATTTATAACCGCCTTGTTGCCCTCAACGACGTGGGCGGCGATCCGGCCCGCTTTGGCTGGTCCACCGCAGATTTTCATGCCGCCTGTCTCGAACGTCTCGCCTGCACCCCGCACACCCTTCTCGCCACCTCCACGCACGATACGAAACGCAGCGAAGACGTTCGCGCCCGGCTCGCCGCCCTCTCAGAAATGCCCGACGACTGGCAGCGTCACCTTCAACTTTGGCAAGATCGCAACACCCTCTGGAAAACCGATCTCGATGGTCGCCCCTCCCCTTCTCTCAACGAAGAATATCTCTTTTATCAGACACTCGTGGGCGCATGGCCCCTCGATGGGTTGTTGGGTTTGGACGAGCACACCCGGCCCGATTTAATCCGGCGCATCCAGGATTACATGGTCAAAGCTCTCAAAGAGGCAAAAATCAACAGTAGCTGGATCGAACCCGACGAGGAATGGGAAAACGCCACTCTCGCCTTCGTTGCCGGAGTCCTTGAGCCAGTGCAAAACGCGGTTTTTCTGGAAAATTTCGATCGCTTCACCCGGCGCGTTGCCGCGCTTGGTGCGATCAATAGTCTCACCCAGACCGTCCTCAAATGCACCACCCCTGGAGTGCCCGATTTTTACCAGGGATGCGAGATTTGGGATTTTAGCCTCGTGGATCCCGATAACCGGCGTCCGGTCGATTACGCTCATCGCCAGCGCCTGCTTGCCTCCCTGCCCGCAGCCTCCCCGGCCTCGGCCTCGGCACTTCTCGCGGATTGGCCCTCGGAACAGATCAAACTTTTTCTCACCCAAAAACTCCTGCATTTACGCCGTTCCCACCCGGCACTTTTCCAATCCGGTTCCTACCGCCCGCTGGAAATCGATGGATCGTTTGCCCATAAAATCGTCGGGTTCCTCCGCGACGATGGCAGGCAGAAAGTGGCTGTCCTGGTGCCGAGATTGACCGCTCCCCTTGCCTTTCCGCCCATCGGATCGGTCTGGGAGGAAACCACCTGTCTTCTGCCCGTAGGCATTTGGCAGGATATTTTTTCCGGGGTCAGCCACAATCTCGCCGGGCCAGCGAAACTGGCCGAGGTGCTCGCCCATTTGCCCTGGAGTTGCCTGGTTCAGGTGAACCAAGTTACTTCTAAATAAGGTTTTCCGGATTAAGTGGGCCAGTTTTGCACTTTCTCGGGAAAGGGACAGCGGGCGCAATCGGTGAGGTCGCGCAGACAAAAATCCTCGTAAATTTGCAGCACCCCCTGTTGTTGCAGGACGTTCTGCGGACCGGGAAGATCGCCCGCACCGTAGAGGCGGAGCACGCCGGTTTTCAGCGTCCGATTTTCCAAGGGTTGCCGCACCCCGGCCAGCTTCCGCCAGGCATCGGGTTGGGTGGCAAAAATGGCGGGGATGGCGACGTTGACCAACATTTCCACGGCACGCGATCTGCCCAATAAAGCGACGGAGGCAGCGGTCGGACGCGAGGTGAGCGTGTAATGTTTTTCCCAGAAATCGTGTTTTAGACTGGAAAAAACAGCTTCGATTTTTCCTAAATCCGCCTCGCGAAAAGCCTGGGCAACAAGTTTCCAATGGGCCACGATCCAGGCCAGGGCGGCAAGACGGCGTTGAGGATGATTCGCCGGACGCGCCCCGGTGAGTTTCCAAGTGGATTTGGGAAGAATGAGGCGACTCCATTTCTCGCGAATCGCCCACCAACGATCCCAGAGCGAGCGAAGATACGAACGGGTATCGTGCGGAAAATCGTGCAGCGAAGGGGTATCGAGAAATCCCGCGCAACCAAAAAGCAAAGCCTCGGCGTTTTCGGGATCGCGGCGCAAAGTGGCGAGGCCGATGCGTTGGGCGAGAATTTGAAAAGGCAGCTTGTTTCCCTTGTAGCCGAGGGCGGTGGCAAGACTTTGGAAAAGTGCTTCGTCCCAATCCAGACAAGCTTCGAGCCGGGCAAAAGTGGCGGCCTTGCGGGTAAGCCGGTAATGAGCGGCGGCGGAAATGATTTCCTCGCGCTGGCTGGCTGCAAGCGTGGCCAGCGGCGCGGAACATCGTCCGGTGATCGCCAGCGGCGGATAAGCGGGTAAAAGCGCATCGCCCGCAAGCTCGAGCCGGGCTTGGGGAACGTATCGGCTTTCGGCGGTGCGGGTAAAGAATTCGCCCTGCCCCGGCTCGACGAAAAGATGGAGAACGACGTTATTGAAGGTCGGGTTGGTGGCATGACCGTGGGTCTCCCAATCGCGACGTTGCAAGTCCAGCTCGATGCTTCCGCGCACGGGTGCACCGGTGCCGATCCGAATCACGGCCTCGCAAAAATCCGGGCCGGGTTCACGATTCCAGACTCCGCGATGAACGATTTCCACCCGCTCGCCTTCCACGGTTTGAAGTTGCGAGGGAAATTGCCCGGCAAACCAGCGGGCCTGCCATTCCAGCTCGGAGAGAGTGGGCGACAATGCTGGATATTCCGCCAGTCGCAACGGCGTGCGCCAGTGTGCGTAGGCGGCAGCGGAATTCATTTTTTATCCGCTGGCGGAGGATTGATCCTTGAGGGAACTGGTGTGTCGGTGTCCCCTGCGATGTCGGGCGGTTCCGCCGCTCCAGGGCTGGGAGCGAGAGTGGGCGGAGGCTCCAAAGCGAGGATTTTGGTGAGAATAAAACCGGCGCTGTTCGTGCCACGAATGCGGGCTTCGGATTCGTTCAAAAAGGTCAGGGCACTTTTTTTATCTCCGCGAGCGATCAGTAATTGCGTGTAGCTCCAAGTGGCACGGGCCACGCTGTCAGGATCGGTATATTTTATTGCGGCGGCCTTCAACAGCACTTCGGCGGCACCTTTGTCACCTTCGAGGAGTTTGCGATGCGCCCAGGCTTCGGAGAGAATCGGCTTGCTCGTATCCACGATTTTGCGTCGGGTGCTGCGTTGATAATCGGCCAGATCGCCCGAAAAGGCGGCCTTCGGATCGGAGAGACTGGCAAAAGGTCGATATAATGGATCGCCGACCACGACATTCATCCACGACATGGCCCGGAGCGAAGCCCAATTGGCCTCGGCAAGCGTGAATCCCCGGAGAAGGCGCTCCGTAAAAACATCCAGGTTTGCCGTGAGCGCCAAATAAGGTTCATAGACATTTCCCACCACTGCCGCCGCACCGGAGGCAACCAACGGCCCGGCCCAACCCAGGGAACGGCTGCGCACACTTAAGGCGCTGAACGAATGGATGTGACACGCAATGGCGCCGGGCGCGAATTTGATCTCGGCCCCGAGGAAGGCTCCCGACATGTCGGCACTATACCAACCATAATAGACCGCTACCCTGGGCAGAGGCAGGCCGGTGGGAAAAATCGGCTCACTGTTATCGAGAAATAACGGGAAGCCCAGCTTATCAAACTGCCGACCGGCATTGTGGATCCAATCATCGCCTACTTTATAGCCGGGAAGTTGCGTGCCGCGTTCATCCAAAACCACCCAGCCGCTCAATCCATTGCGCTCGGCCCGCAACGAATCGTCGATCATGCGCTTGACGTCATCAAAAGACGGGCCGTCGAGCCGTCCGACCAGCATGTATTGAGGGAGTTCTGCAACATCGAAACGGCTGAAATTTTCAAAATATGGATTATTGAGCGGACCGGAGATCTGCGGACTCAGACGGCCTAGAACGGCAATCTCGGAATCGACCGAACTCCCATTGGTGGTTCCGAAGGGCGTTGAGCGATCTGGCACATCCCCCGGGTAACTGATCTTTTCGCGTATTTTCAGGGGCACCCCGCGGATGAGTGCGACAAAGCGGATTTTATTTTTTGTGACGGACGTTTTCTTATCGGGTGTCGTGGTAATCTGCCACCAGCCTAGCGATGTAAATTTTTCCTTGAGCGGCTCAGCAATGGTCGCATCGTATTCGTCGCGGCTTATTTCCTCGGTATCTGGACAGGTCAACCCGATGATTTGCTTGTCGGGAATGCCGCGGCGCGCCCCGTAATATTTTGCAAGCTGCACCGATTCGGGATCGTTGCGGTTATAAATCACCAAGGTTTTTGGAGCGAGCGGCGACACTCCCAGCCCCTGTCCCAGAAGCACCGTTGCCGAAATTAAAAAAAGAAACAAAAAGTGCACGTGCTTCTTTTAGACAACGATTTTCAATCCGTCAAAGCCTACCCGCGCCACCCCCTGCAACTTTTCCTCCGTCGCGGCATGGCCAAGATCGTGGCACAAATGCGTGATCCACGTTTCCCCCGCCCCGATCTCCCTCGCGAAGGCCACCGCCTCGCCCACACTCATGTGCGTGGGATGCGGACGTTCCCGAAGCCCATCGATGATCAACGTCGGCACCCCGCAGATTTCCATCGCCGCCTCGGGCGACACCTCCTTGCAATCGCTCAAATAAGCCGCGCGCTTTTTTCCCTCGCGCAAAAACAGATAGCCGAAAACATGCGCCCGCCCATGTTTTACCCTCAGCGGTCGCAGCTCGGTTTCCCCGATAAAAAACGGCCCCGTCACCTCCTGCGCATCCGGTTGCACGTAACCTGGGAAAATCGCCGTGCCATTGAAGGCAAATGAAAATACCCGTCGCAAATCGGCCATCGTCTCTGGCGACGCAAAAATCGGCAGCGTGCCATTCCGCGCATCGCAAAACCGCCGCAAATCATCGAAGCCCATTATGTGATCCGTATGCGAATGGGTATAAACCACGGCATCCAGCCAGCGGATCCCCTCGCGCAGCACCTGGGAGCGAAAATCCGGCCCCGTATCCACCACCCAGGCGGCCTCGGTTGTTTTTACATGGATCGAAGCCCGCGTGCGTTTATCCCGCGGATCGCCCGACTGGCAGACGGCACAATCGCACCCGATCATCGGCACTCCCTGCGAAGTCCCGGTGCCTAGAAAAGTAATCTCGATGCCATCTTCCCTTTCGCTCATAAATTCGCCGCCAGTATAAAGCGGTTCGAACCATTGGAAAGTTGAGACTGCCAAAACTTCCCCTTTAAAAATCATGGCCAAAAAACCCTCAGCGACATACTTTCCTTCACTCCTGGCTGCCATGCTTACCGCCCTACGAATTCGCAATCTCGCTCTCGTCGATGACCTCTCGTGGTCGCTCGAACCCGGCTACACCGCCATCACCGGCGAGACCGGCGCGGGAAAATCGATCATCCTCGGCGCTCTCAAACTGCTCCTCGGCGAACGCGCCGATAAAAGTCTCATCCGCTCCGGCTCCGACGCCTGCACCGTCGAAGCCACTTTTATCCTCGCCCAACCCGAAAAATGGAACGTCACTCTCGAATCCCTTGGCGTCGAACCTTGCGAAGACTCGCAACTTCTCCTCAAACGCACTTTTACCACCGCCGGCGCCAACCGGCAGTTTATCAATAACAGCGCCACCACTCTCGCCACCCTCAAAGTATTAGGCGACGATCTCGTCGATCTCCACGGACCGCACGATCATCAATCGCTTTTTTCCGCTGCCCGGCAGTTGGAAATTCTCGATCAATTTGCCGAAAGCACCGACCTGCTCACCGACTATCGCACCCTCTACTCCCAAGCCGCCGCCCTGCGCGCAGATTATCATTCCCTCGCCACCAGCGAAGCCGCTCTCGCCCAGGAAATCGACCTTCTGCAATTTCAAAAAAACGAAATCGAATCCTCCGACCTCGATCCCGTCGAAGCCGCCGAGACGCTCGCCCGTTACACCACCGTCTCCCAGTCGCGGCGACTTACCGAAATCGCCGCCAGCCTGCGGGATCGTCTCTCCGAGAATGAAGATTCCCTCGCCAGTCGTCATGCCGAGGCGCAACGTCTTTTCCGCGATTTGGAACGCCTCGATCCCCTCACCCACGAATTGGCCGCGCGCCATGCCACTCTCCTCGGCGAACTCGACGATATCTCCCATTCCCTCGGCAAATATCTCGACACCCTCGATCTCGATCCCGAACAAATCCTCCGCCTCGAAGAACGCGTCAATCTCCTGCAAACTCTCCAACGCAAATACGGCCCCGCGCTGGAGGATGTGATCGTTTTCGGCGAAAAAGTCGCCGCCCGCCTGGCCAAAATCACCGGACGCGATGCCGAGCTAACCCGGCTCAACGAGGAACTGAAAAAATCCGAGGCCGCTCTCCTGGTCATCGGCGAAAAACTCACCAGACTCCGCCGGAAAGCGATCACCCCGCTGGCCAGGGATGTCACCGTTCACCTCCGCGACCTCGGCTTCAAGCAGGCGCACTTTGAAATCACCCTGCTACCATCGGAGGAGCCAAAGTCCACCGGATTGGAGACAATCGAATTTCAATTTGCACCCAATCCCGGCGAGCCGATTCAACCTCTCCGCTCGATTGCCTCCAGCGGCGAAATCTCCCGCGTCATGCTGGCGATCAAATCCGCCCTGGCCAGTCACGACGCAATCGCCCTCCTCGTTTTTGACGAAATCGACGCCAACGTGGGTGGCGAAATCGCTCATGCCGTGGGCGAAAAAATGCGTTCCCTCGGAGAGCATCATCAAGTGTTGTCGATCACACATTTACCCCAGGTGGCAGCGCGCGCGGCGGATCATTTCGTCGTCGCCAAGGAGGTTAGCAGCGGACGAACCTTCTCCAGGCTCACACGGGTCGCAGGTGATGACCGCATCGCGGAAATCGCCCGAATGTTAGGAGGCAAAAGTGAATCCGCCCTCGCCCTTGCCAAAACTTTGTTAGCGGGAGGTTAGGTATTTTCCAAACCTGTATCCCTTGGCTTGGACGGTTCCCTTGGTTTTCCGTGGTGCTGAAGGCATCTTAGCGCCTGCCATCAAGAAAGTATCCGCGTCGCGAAGAATGGTTTATCCGGTATCGGGCAAAGCTAGCCTATCCCCTGGCTTTTCGATCTCGCTCCTCACTTAAATCCCGCCGTCACTGCGGCGGCGAAGATTTCCCTCACCGGTCGGCCCGTTTGTTCAGCCAGGGCGAGGCACGATGCAAATTCCGGCGAACGTTGCATCACCTCGCCATTTCTTATTCCCAGTTTGATCGTGACCGGCCCGTAAACCGTCTCCACCTCGCAAAATTCCCGCTCCAGAATCACCCGCTCTTTTTCACTCATGCGCACTCCGAAGGAAGTCGTTTCGCGAAAGATAACATCCTGCACCACATCTAGCTTTCTAGGTTCCACGAGCACCGTTAACAACACTCCCGGACGATTTTTTTTCATCTGCACCGGTGTTAGGAATGCATCCAGCGCCCCCGCCCCCAGCAATCGCGCGATGAGTGTTCCCGTAATCTCGGGCGACAGATCGTCGAGATTGGTTTCGACCTGGATGACTAGCTCTCTACTTTTTTTTATCCATTGCGCCCAGCACGGCCCGCAACACGTTTGGTCGCGACTCCAGATCGCGCGAACCGACCCCGTAACCGATTTTCTCGATGGTGATCTCGGGCATGGTGGTAAATCCGCTCCCAAATTCAGCCACGATGGCGGCCCCGGTGGGCGTGATGAATTCAAACGGCTCATCGATCTGTGAAAAAGGAATCCCACGAAGAATTTCCAGCGTGGCGGTGGACGGAACCGGGAAACGTCCGTGCGCACAATCGATCCAACCCGAGCCATCGAATAATTTGGAAACCAACACTTGCTCGACTCCCAACGCTTCGATCCCGACACAGGTTAGAAGGATGTCGGCGATGGAATCCAACGCGCCCACCTCGTGAAAAGTCACATCCTCAGGCGGTTGACCGTGAATTTTCCCTTCCGCGACCGCGATGCGTTGGAAAATGGCGAGGGATTTTTCTTTTACGAAATCCGAGAGCGTGCTGGCTTCTATCAAAGCTCGAATCTCGCGGTGATTCCTCCCATGCACATGCTCATGTCCGTGATCGTGCGAGTGCTCATGCCCGTGTCCGTGTCCGTGATCGTGTTTGTGCTCATGCCCGTGATCATGGTCGCAGGTCTCGCCATGGGTATGATCATGGGCGTGCGGTTCATCCTGCTCGTGCGTGTGGGTGGTCCCTTCATGTATCCCAAATTTAACCCCGACCACGTTTTTGCGGGTCTGCCGCTCAAAATGCATGTGAAAATCTCCGAGGTCCACTTTGGAGAGTTCCCATTCAAAAGTGGAGGGCGGGACACCCAGGTCGGTGAGCGCGCCAACGGTCATGTCGCCGCTGATGCCAGAAAAACAATCGAGATAAAGAACTTTCATAATGGATGGATGCGAGAGGAATAGTAGCCGAGTCTGGCGGGATGCCAGCCGGTTTTTTTTAAAAAGTAAACTCCGGCTGGACGGCGGACGGTTGTTTTACCATCCCGGCTTCGGCTTCCAATTCGGCCAGCAATCTGCGGAATTCGCAGCGTTTTATAATTTCGATCAGCGGCGGATAATCAGGTCGAACAACCAGATCCGCCACCGGCACGGGCAACGGCAAATCAAGATCGAGGCGCACCATTTCGCGGTTTTGGGCGATTTGCGCTCGGTCCGATTCGATCCTGGCCCGCAGTTTTTCGTTCGCAATCGCACCTGTGTTGGCAAGCATCGCATCGAGACCGCCAAATTGCTGCATCAAGCCGGTCGCCGTCTTGGGGCCGATTCCCAAGACTCCGGGAATGTTATCCACAGTGTCGCCGAGCAAAGCCAGAATATCGCCGATGAGATGCGGTTCGACGCCCCATTTTTTGAGCACCGCCCCGACCCCGAGCAAAGCATGGGGATCTGCGGGCTGGACGAGGTCGCGTTTATTAGTCGAATACACCTGCACCTGTGGGCCGACGAGTTGAAAAAGGTCTTTGTCGTTCGTCGCCAGAATCGTTTCATACCCCAGCGACGCAGCGGCCACCGCATAGGAAGCGATCAAATCGTCCGCCTCCGTGCCGGGCAATCCGTGACCGCCGAGACCCAGCAGGGGCACCAACTGACGAATGATGGCGGTCTGCGGAATGAGGTCGGCGGGCATTTCCGCGCGTTGCGCCTTGTAAGCGGGCTGCAAAGCGGTGCGTCTCTCGGGCAGACCTTCGTCCCAAATGACGGCGGCGCAATCGGGCTGGAGGTCCTTGAGCATTTTACGCATGGTTTTTACAAAACCATAAATGGCATTGACCGGCTCACCCGCCTGGGTCGTGAGATTACGAATCGCAAAAAACGACCGATAAACGTAGTAATTCCCGTCAATGAGCAACAGCTTCATGCCGGAGTAAATTACGGGCGCGGCGTGATCGTGATGGTGCCGTCGAGACCGATCTGGCCAACCACGGAGGCGGAGAGAAACACCGGTTTATCGGCCACCCAACCGCGAATCGGGATGGCGTCGGAGTATTCGAGACGTTCGCCGGGATTGATCGTCACCACGCTCACTTCCTGGGTAAAATTACGATCCGTGGAATAAGTGTAGAGAATTTTTCCCTCGGTGGAACGGGCAATGATTTCGATGCGCTGGCTGGTCGGGAAGTTGAGGCTCACCAATTTACGGGTGTTGTTGCTCACCAAAACGCGGACCCCGACCTGCCGGGCGGCCTTGAGCGAGGGAGCGACGTCCTCGGGTTCGATGGAGACGACCACGCCCGATTTTACCCGCGGGGCATCGTCATTGTTAGCAAAAGGATTGAGAATGCGCGACATCCAGCCCCGTTGGGCCGGGGGACGAAACTCCGAGGGTTTGGGTTCGGTGGAGCAGGCCGGCAAGGCAAGCAGGAGAACGGCGAAAACAGGGAGTCGAAAGTGCATATGCCTATTCGATACACAATCTGCTTCGCGGTTGCAATATCCTTCATTTTCGCCGAAAACATTCCCATGCGATTTTCTCCCCTCCTACTCTGTCTCCTCGTCCTCGCACTCTTCAATCTCGCTGGAGCGAAAAAAAAACCCGAGCTCACCATTCGTTTCTACGCCGAGGTGCCCGCCGAAAATGGTGCCCCTTTTAGCATCCCCGTCGAACGGCTCGATGGCACAGGTACGTTCAATTTATCCAAAGTTCCCACAGTCTCCGAAAAAGAAATCACCGCCTTCACCCCGTTCCAAAACGCCGATGGCTCGGTCGGCGCTTATTTCTTTCTCGATCAACACGGCACCCTCCTCCTCGAAACCCTCAGCGTCGAGCAACGCGGCAAAATGCTCGTCGCCCTCGTCAACGGACGCCGCGTCGTCGATCTCCTCATCGATAAACGCATCAACGACGGCATCGCCGCCATTCCCAGCGGACTCACCCCGCAGGAAATCGATCTCATCCGTCAGACCATCAAAATCCGCGAACCCGGCACCACTCCAAAAAGATAAGCAGCGGCTTCAAATCAACGGCTTCAAGCCCGCCTCGATCTCGGCCCGGTGCGATTCCAAAAAAGGCGGCAACGCCAGCTTCTCGCCCATCGCCTCAAATCGTTCATCGACCGCAAAACCCGGCTCATCCGTCGCCAACTCGAAAAGCACCCCCGACGGCTCGCGAAAATAGAGGCTCTGAAAATAAAATCGATCAATCGGCCCACTCGAACCCACCCCAGACTCCTCCAAATGTCTCGCCCACCCCGCATAATCCGCCTGCGTGGTGCGAAAGGCGACATGATGCACCCCGCCCGCCCCCAGACGTGACGCCCCGCTGTCTGGCTCCAAGGCCAAATGCAACTCCGCCCCGGCCCCTCCCGGCCCCATTTCATAGACCTCCACCGGCACCTCGCCGGGCAGAATGTAATCCCGCACCGGACGAAACTGGAGCACCTCGCGCAGCACGCAATCAGTTTTTGCCAGTGCCGGCACACTCATCGTGATCGGACCCAAGCCGCGAATCTGCCAATCGACTGGCACCGCACTTTTCTCCCACGAATGCGCCTCCCCCACCCCGCCATCATCCACCAGGGAAAGCCGCTGACCCTCGGGATCTTCAAAATCCAGCGTCCCGCGCCCATCTCGCACCATCACCCTACTGTGGGTCACCCGTTGGGCCGTCAAATGCCCCGCCCACCATTCCAAAGCCGCCTCGCCCGCCACCCGAAAAGCGGTGCGAATCACACTGCGAGTGCCGCGTTGCTCCCGAGCCGTCGGCCAGTCAAAAAAAGTAATATCCGTCCCCGGCGACCCCTTGCCATCGGCATAAAACAAATGGTAAGCCGAGACATCATCTTGATTCACCGTTTTTTTCACCAGACGCAATCCCAGCACCTGCGTGTAAAAAAAATGATTGCCGCTGGCGTTCGCCGTTACCGCCGTGAGGTGATGGATTCCGTGGAGTTGCATGAGAGGAAATTAACCACCAATGGACACAAATAAACACGAATAATAGGGAGCCGAAACTCTTCGGGAGGGCAAGTTTTCAGGAGGAACGAGGCTCCGTCCGGTCCCGCAGGCTACTTGTTTTTCCCCGCGCCAAATTTTGCCGCCAGCCACCGCCGGGCATCATCGATCTCCTCCACGTGCAATTCGTGCCCGCCCGGATTCCATTGCAACTCCACCGTCGCCCCACTCTCGCGCAGCATTTCGGCGAGGCGACCCACATTTTTTACCGGCACCATCGCATCGCGTTCCCCGGCAGCTAACAAAACATGCACCTCTGCCAACGAAACAGGATGCAGCGGGGTTAGCGGCAGCATCGCCCGAAAAAGAATCGCCCCGCTCAGCACCCCGGGGTGCAGCAGAAGCAGACTTGCGGCAATGTTAGCCCCATTGGAATACCCCACCGCCACCATCGGAATGTCTGTGAGATTGTGCTCACACAGATGAGCCACAATAAAATCGGCCAGTTCCTGCGCGCGGAAAATAAGATCTTCCTCATCAAAAACACCTTCCGCCAAGCGTCGAAAAAAACGTGGCATCCAAAAGTCTTTTTTAAACCTGTCACCAAGTTTCGTGCTGGCGACCGGCCTCGCCACCGGCCTCACCGGCCTTACTCTCGCCGCCCGCCGACGACTCCCCCGCGAATGAAAGGCCTCCAAAGGGTCTTTGCCCCACTCGCCAACCACAAACAGCAGCGTGCTGAAAGGCCGTTAGTTTAACCCAAGTTTCTTATTGATGGCTTCGTTCCCTCGTAAAAACAGGGGTGCACCCCAAAGGCACTACAAAATCGTTGGAGTTTTGCGAAGGATTTCACGGGAAGAAAAGCGATCTTGAGGCGTTTTCTGGGGAATGCAGTGCCACTGGCCTGCGGTTTTTGGCGACTTGCCAAAAACTCGTTACCCATCGCGAAGCGCACTTTTCCCACAGGGAAGAAGTGTGGCTATCGCCTGTGAAGGGGCGCACTGGGCGAGTCGCCCCATGCGGCACGCCCAGAGAAGTCGAGGCGTGCGCCCAGTAAACTTCGCACTCCATCCCAAACCCGCCTCAATTTCATGCCATTCAGACCTGTTCCCTAATTTTTTCTCGCTAGTATTTAAGGTATAGTTAGTGCGAGGGAGTTTTTTCATGCCAGATCGAATCCAGATTTCTCAGCAATTGCTGCGATGTTCAGGTATTGGAGAACTCAGACGGTGATGAGAGGTTTGGTTTTAGGGGGGAGGGAGGCAGGCGAGGAATCTCTAACAAAGTGGTGTGTTATGGTTCCCCAATTTCAGACTTGGTTATTGGATTTCTGGTAGGTCATCAGATCTTTAATGGTTAGAGAAGCGGGCGAGACAAGCTGATAGTGGCGTTCGCTGGCGACTCGGATGCCGTCCTCGCTTTCCACAAACTCAATGAGGGCAATGACGCCATCGGCTAGAAACTGCGCCCCAATGGCGCGGCAGAGGAGAGCGGGGAACTTGGCGGCGCACATCGCCAGGTCTTGCTCGATTTGCACGATGCTCATCGAGTCGCGGCCTCCTTTGGCTTGAACGGGAAAAACATAGTGGGCACCACGGCGATCCACGCCAACATAGATTTCATCCGTCTCCACTTGTCCGAGTGTTTTGACGGAGGTGCGGAGGTGGTTTTGCAGCGAGTAACAGGCGACACCGGTGAAAATGTCGATGAGGCGATTATAACGAACGCGGGCGAGCAAGGCTTGTTCATCGTCCAACGCGTGCATGGCGATGATGCCGGGTGTTGCATCCGGCACTTTAATTCGCATTAACGATGGATTGGGGGTGATGCTCCATTGGTTGGAGAGGACAAAACAATACTTGGAGCGTCCGGCTTGGCGGATGATCCAGAATTTACCCGCTGGGGCAGTCGCCGTGATTTTCTCTGGCATGGGCGCACGAAAACGAAATGTGTAGATGAGATCACCCAAATTTTTTGGCAGCTTGATGCCAAGGGTGTGGGCAACCGTGACGATTTCTTCCCGCTGAAAAGGCACCGTCTCCAAGCCGTTGACGTAGTGGTCGGAAAATATCCGTTCGAGGATCTGGGTGTAGCGATTGTCGGCCATATAAAAATCAACGCGGCCCCGGCCATTTAAGTATTAGAACCTCCTCCCGCAATTGCTCACGGGTGGCGGTGGCGAGTCGCGTTCGAAAAAGATCGATGCCCTGGACTTCATAGCCAAGGCTTTCTGCAATGGTCGCCAGAATATTTCCAGTGCGAATCATTACTCGCAGGTAGGATGCTTGGTCGCCGACGACGTAGGCAAGCTTGGCACCCTCCTGAAGCGCGGGACGGAGTTCCGCGAGATGACGAGCCATTCCCCCAAAGTAAAGTTTAGTTACCTTGGCGTAAAGTCGCTCGAAGCCACTGGTTTTTCCGAGTTGCAAGCGACGTTCTTCGATCTCGCGGGCAATCCGCTGCACCTCACCATGACCGGCGACCCATTGATCGTCATCGTCTCCCTTGTAAACGTTGCGGGTGTTGGAACGCATTAACATCGTCTTTTTTAGTGCCTGCATCTGCGCTTTGGTTGTGGCAAAACCTAGCAAAACTGTTTCCAGACGCGTTGTGCGTGTGTAATCCTTCTCGTTCGGATAAGGCGGAGAGGTGATGACTGCCCTGATCGACTTCGGAGCCAGCAAGCCGGCAGATCGCCTCGCATCGGCGTGATGCACCACCGCGCTTGGATGCGGCAAGTCGGCGGACAACTCCAAGTCGTCGGCAATCTGGCAAACACGATTAAGCCATACCGAAACCACGGGGGCATCTTCCTTGGCCGGGCCGATTCCTACTTCTGGCCCGAAATGGAGGTTGCTGATTGAGACGACTAATTCCTTGGCCAGCGCCAAACGTAAAGGCCCGCTGATGCTGGCAGTCGTGTGCAAGGCGATCACGTCCAGGAGAATCAAAACTTTGTGGAGAGGCTTGGGGCTGATGCTGGCGGAAAGTAAAAGTCGGGCGGTTTCCTCCGGTAAAACGCGAAGAGCGGCTAGAGCCGGAAGTTCTCGTAAAAGACGGATCTGAGGGTCGTCGAGCAAGCCACCAGCCTCAATGCGACGTGTCGCTTCTTCCGCTATCACGCTGGCAGCCCTTCTCAATCGAGTTGGCGATGCATTCCAGTTCGTCTTCGTCTGGGCAGCGAAATGAGTCATCGGGTGCGCCTCAAACCCGATGCTGGACACACCGTGTTTCATGCATTCCACAGGCGTGGTTCCAGTCCCGCAAAATGGGTCAAGAACTGTGTCTCCGCTTTCAACATTAAATTTCGCCAAATATTCCCGGACCAAATGAGGCGGATACGAAAGGATGAAACGATACCAATCATGAACGGCCCGATCCGAATGACTCAGTTTGTTTAGGGCAGCGGCTGAGAAATCTTTTTTAAGGGCTAAAGGCGGCGACTTGTCGAGAATTGGCGGCATTATCACGATAACTTAAAGGTGTTGATTGCTGAGAAGCGATCCTTTTTTGGGATTCCCTATCGCTTCTTAGCGGAGATCTGAATGAAAAGGGAGGCACGCTCCTGGGAAAAAAGCCGGGATGACATCGCGATTGGCAGCGTTTTCAATCAATTTGAATAGGCCGAATGTGGTCTGGTAATCGGCTATGCGCTGTTTCTGGGTAAAATCGTGTGCCGGATGACGTATCCTACCGAAAAGAGCGGCCACTTTTCTGTCGCAAAACAGCGAGAATTTCTGCAAGAATGCTTACTGCGATCTCTGCCGGGGAATCGGCTCCGATGTCGAATCCTATCGGGGCATGGACCCGGGCTAATTGTTCCCCAGTTGCCCCGTGCTTTTTTAATTCGTCGAAAACGTGCAACACTTTTCTTTTACTACCAATCATTCCCAGATACCCAGGCAGACCTACCCTCAGACAGGCTTGCAAGGCAGCTTGATCCTCCTGGAAATTTCGGCTCACAAGCACGAGCGCCTCGTCGGCCTGCCAGAGATGTTCGCGGATGAAATCGGCCGCTGGCCGTTGCACGCGCTGATGCGCGGCGTCGCACAAAGCTAGTTCCTCCGCGCGATCCTCGATCACGGTGACGTGCAAATCGCATTCCCGGGCGAGACGCGCAAGGGCACGGGCGCAGTGTCCCGCTCCCACTAGGAACAACGCTTCGCGACGGGCAATCGGTTCGATGAAAAGTGTGACCTCGCCCCCGCAAATCGCGCCGAAAGAATCGGGTTCGGCCTCGCGCAAGGTCCAGGTCTTCAGGATGGGCTGACGACTGCCGATGCTGGCCACCGCAGCTTCCACGGCGAGTGCTTCGAGCTTGCCCCCGCCAATCGTGCCCACAGGTGCGCCGTGCAATGGGACAACCATGCGGGCACCGACCGCGCGGGGCACCGACCCCCTGGTGGCGACAACGGTAACGATGGCCGCAGGCAGACGTTGGGACCGGGCCTGTTGCCAGGCGGTGTGAATGAGGTCGTCTTCCATGGAGAATCTCCGGCGGTCTTGCCAGGGTTAGTCGCGACCGATGGTGGCTTCGATCTGGCCGTGTGGTTCGTCGGTGGGGAGAAAGATTTCGTTGTTATTTTCGATGCCAAATTTATCCAGCGGAACGTAGAGGCAATGTTTGTTAGGCATGGCGATGTGGATTTCTCCGATCTCGGGACATGCCAGCAAGGCGGCACTGCCCATCTGGAAAAGGGTGGTCTGGGCGCTGGGGCTGTATTCCGTGGCAAAAGGTGCCAACATCGCTTCGAGTATCTTAGCATTGGCAGCGACATAGCTATCGGGTTCGTGCGACCATTTCCAGGTGGCCTTGAGAGAGGTGGCGAGAATGCGATCCGTCGTCTCGGGGAGCGTGGTAAATTCGCAACGGGGATAATCGATAAATCCGGAGGCGGTGGATTTGAGCACGAGCAAATGGTCGATGCCCGAATGGGCGGTTTGACCGGCGGAATCGACCACGACTTCGACGAACGGAACGGCGGTTTGCGCGGCAGAAAAGCTATGCGGATGGGGCTGCCCGGAGATGACGAGCCGTTGCCAGACGCGTTCGGTGCTGGTGACGGTTACTTTCGCGATCTGCTCGTATTTGTTCAGAAAATGATGACCGAGAAAGGCGAGATACCGCTCGGTATCGGGTCCGAGATGATCGCGGGCCATTGCGGTGACGGTGTTTTTGACGGTATCGGTGGCAACGATTTTGCTGTTATCGCCCGCAGTGTAGGAGGTTTCGAAATCGCCCTCGAAAGCGACGCCGATGGCAAGTTCCCTGACGGTGTGAATGTCGCCCTCGCGAAAAATTTTCATCACGCGAACGCGTTGTTTACCGTAGTGTTGGTGAAGCAGTTTCATAATGTTGGAGATGGTAAGAGAGAGCTAGAGAGAGTTAGAGGCGCTGGAAACAATCATCGAGCACGTCGAGCATAAAGTCGGCGTCGGCCTCGGTGAGACAGAGGGGAGGTTTGATGCGGAGCACATTGCCAAACAACCCGCCTTTGCCAATGAGCAGACCGAGGTCTTTGGCGGTTTCGAAGACTTGCAGGCATTGTTCTTTGGCGGGTTCCCTGGTGGTGCGATCCCTGACCAGATCGACTCCTAACATGAGGCCTTTGCCGCGCACATCGCCGATGATGCCATGTTTATCGGCGAGACGAATCAACCCGGCCTGGAGATGACCGCCCACGTGGAGGGCGTTGGCTTGCAATTGTTCGCGTTCGATGACTTCGAGCACTGCCTTGCCTTGGGCCATGCAAACCGGGTTGCCTCCGAAGGTGTTAAAATGGATGCGGGTGGTCAGTGTGCGGGCGATTTCTGGCGTGGTAACGACGGCAGCGAGAGGCACACCGTTGCCGATGCCTTTGGCCATGGTCACGATGTCGGGGATGACGCCCTGGGTCTCAAATCCCCAGAAGTGACTGCCCGTGCGACCAAATCCGGCCTGGACTTCGTCGGCGATGCAGATGCCGCCAGCGGCACGGATGTGGCCATAGGCGTGTTGCAGATAGCCATCGGGAAAGACGACTGCGCCGCCCACGCCCTGGATGGATTCGGCGATAAAACCAGCGACGCTTCCCGAGGTGCCCATTTGGATGAGATCGAGCACGTCGTGGGCGTATTTTTTCCCGGCGGCTGGATCGTCGTATCCATAAATGCCGCGATACGGATCGGGTGCGAGGGCGTGTTGCACGCCGTGATTATGCGGAACGTTGAATTTCCAGGTGGAATGGGAGGTTAACCCCATGGTGGCCTGACTGCCGCCATGGTAGCCGTTGCGGAGGGCGATAAAATCGTGGTTGCCCGTGTATGCGCGCGCCATGAGCAGGGCGAGATCGTTGGCCTCGGAGCCGGAATTGGTAAAATAGCAGACTTTAAGATCGCCGGGCATTTTCGCGGCGAGAGCGGCGGCGTATTCGGCGATGTTAGGATGGAGATAGATCGTGGTGGTGTGCTGGAGGAGTTCACTCTGCCGGTTGGCGGCGGCGATGACATGGGGATGACAATGGCCGACGCTCACGGTGACGATGCCGGCGAAACCATCGAGATAACGGCGGCCTTTTTCGTTGTAGAGATATTGTCCGCGCCCTTCGACGATCATGACTGGCTTTTTGTAGTAGGTAAAAATGCCCGGGTTGACGTGGGCTTTGCGCAGGGCCAGCACTTCCTCGGCGGTGGGGCCGGTGTAGGGCGCGGGAGTATGATGGCAGGGGGGGAGGGTGTGAGTGGACATGAGAAGGTTAGTAATTGGAGCGGAACATGCGGGCAAGAAGAAGATAGAGAGAAAACGCGACTGCGAAACCGATAAACCACGCGGAGTGATAGGCGGTGACCACCCAGCCTGGCAGGGAAGTGGCTGGCAGCCATTTCACCTCGATAAGAAAGCCGGGCAGACTCGGAAGGATCGCCAGAAAAAGGGCGGCGAGACCGGCGGGGTTGAACCCGGTTTTACCATGGTAAACCCCGCTTTCGCGGTAGAGGTCTTCGACGATGAGGGTGCGGCGGCGCAGAACGAAGTAATCGGCGATCATGATGCCGGCAATTGGCCCGAGCAATGCGCTGTAACCGATGAGCCAGGTAAAAACGTAGCCCTGCGGATCGGCCATTAATTTCCAGGGAAAAATAAGGATGCCGATGAAGGCGGTGATCATTCCGCCCATTTTAAAACTGATCCGGCGGGGCGCGAGATTGGCGAAATCGTTGGCGGGCGAGACGACATTGGCTGCGATGTTAGTCGAGAGAGTGGCCACCGCCAGGGTGACGAGTGCGACGGCTGAGAGAATGGGATTTTGAAATTTTTGGATAAGAACGACCGGATCCCAGATGGCTTCGCCGAAGATAACGACGGTGGCGCTGGTGACAAAGATGCCGACGAACGAGTAAAAAACCATGGTGGGAGGCAGGCCGATGAATTGTCCGAGAGTCTGGGCGCGTTGCGATTTGGCGAAGCGGGAGAAATCGGGGATATTGAGCGACATGGTGGCCCAGAAGCCGACCATGGCGGTAAGACTGGCACCGAAAAGAGGGAGAAATTCGCCGAAAGTGGCAAACTTGGAGGGCTGATTGAGAATGGGGCCAAAGCCGTTGGCCGCATCCCACGCCCAGAACATGAGTAGCGCGCCAATGATGAGAAGGAAGGGAGCGGAGAGGGTTTCGAGCCATTTGATCGAGTCCATGCCTTTGAGGATGAAAAAGACGTTGAGTGCCCAAAAAAGCATAAAAGAGAGGAATTGACCGCCGGAAAGTCCCAGCCATTCGATGATTATTTTTTGGTCGGGATCGAAGCCGAAGATTACCGAGGCCGCTCCGTAAATGGCCGCTCCCCCGATCCAGGTCTGGATGCCAAACCATCCACAGGCGACGATGCCCCGCATGAGCGCGGGAATATTTGAGCCGAGCGTGCCAAATGCGGACCGCAGCAGAACGGGGAATGGAATGCCGTATTTCGTGCCGGGCTGACCGTTGAGCACCATGGGAACGACGATGATGACGTTGCCAAGAAGGATGGTGAGGAGTGCCTGCCACCAGTTCATTCCGGACCTGATGAGATTGGAAGCGAGAGTATAAGTGGGGATTTGGACAGCCATGCCGATCCAGAGTGCGGCGATGTGCCACGTGCCCCAGGTGCGACGGGCGGGAGGTATTGGGGCAAGGTCCGCGTTAAAAAGACGGCTTTGCCGGAGCGCGGTATCTCCGAAAGCAACTACATCCCGGGTAGTTTGTTCCATG
>JBBRFA010000030.1:0-30599 GCA_038225185.1 Chthoniobacterales bacterium | reverse complement strand
CCTATCTGTATCTTTCGATAGCAAAAATGAAGTCCGACCGGTGATTTATCGTTAATACGATAAAGGGTTGCCGTTCCATCAGAAAACCTTTGCAAAAACGCCCTGCCTGCAAGAAGATCATTATTATCCAGTAAAACAAATCACAACCGTAACCCTCATTATGAAAACACCCTTAAAACTTAGCCTCCTTACTTATACCGCAATCACCATTGCCCTCGGGACACTTCCATCGTTAAAAGCAGCCGTATTGGCTTCCGACGATTTTAATTACGCAAACGCGACACCATTATCTTCCGCAAATGGCGGCAGTGGCTTCACCGGAGCTTACTCTGTGGGCAACGGTGCACCGGAAAATTTTCTCTCCGAAGTCCGAAATGGATCTCCTTTGAGCTACCCTAACTACGCCGATGTGGGCGGCAACTACGCAAATTTGGCATCGGGTTTTGGTGGACCCACCTTTAACTTTTTCCAACGTGATGTTGACGTCGCTGGAGCCTTTTCAGCTTACAACGACGGAACCAGGGTTGGATTGGATAACACGACGCTTTACGGAAGTTTCGCCTATAACGTTGCTTCCGGTTCCGCACGGTTTTTCCTTCAAGGTGCCGCAACCTCCCCGGAGATTACTTTGCCCACAAATGGCTCAAATAGTTTCTTTGTTTTCCGCATCGACTTCGGTGCTGCAAATGCGGACACTTTTACCTATTTTAACAATCCTGATCTAACAACTTTCAACGGAACGGGTGGAACAGCTTTGAGTGGAGATTTTTCGTTCCAAAGATTAGGTTTCGTTACTCCTAATGATACAAACGAAGTCCGGGTTGATGCCATTCGGTTGGGCACGACGCTCAATGATGTCACCGGTGTCCCAGAGCCCTCCACCTTTGCAATGCTGGCGCTGGGCGGGCTGGCCTTCATTTCAGCTCGGAAAAAATCTCGTGTAATTAAAGCATGAAAAATACTTGAAATAGGCAACTCAAAAACCCGCGGCAGGATAAAATCTGGCGCGGGTTTTTTTTGAATAACGTATGTCACCTACCATTGCAGAACTGCGCCACCGTATCTGGGGTGTTTGTGTCCACTGGACCACGCAGACTGCCCCAAGACACGGCGAATGCGCACCTTATCCACAAGCAGTGGATCAATTTCCTGTTCAGACATTCGCCGACACGCTCGCGGAAACAGGCGCGGGCTACGTCATGTTTACCTCGACCCATGCCAGGCATTGGCTGCCCGCTCCCTCGCCTGCCTCCGAGGCTTTGCTGCCGGGCAGATGCTGCGAGCGCGATTTAATTGGTCAGCTGGCCGACGCGGTCCGCAAGCGCGGCATGCTTTTTCTTCTCTACTACAACCACTCCTGCAATAACTTCGACGACCCTGCCTGGCAAAAGGCCACCGGCTGGCTGGAAGCCGACAAAACGGCCTTTGAAAAAAATATACAGGGAATTCTGCGTGAAGTCGGAGAACGCTATGAAGACAAAATTTCGGGCTACTGGTTCGATAGCGCGTTCACCCTCTATTCCCATCATCCCAACTGGGCCCGGTGGACCGATGCCTTGAAAGCTGGCTTTCCGGAGCGCGTCATTTGCTATAACTCAGGCATCAATAATTCTCATTCCTACACGCCGCTGCAGGATTATTGGGCCGGTGAATTTGACATCCTTGGGTTTCCTCTAGCCAAGCCCACGTTGGTCGCACCTAACGGGCTTCCCTTTCACTCGCTTTTCTGGCTTGACGATTACTGGCTCCACTCTGACGCCGATACACCGATTTCCCTGCCAATTTATTCCGAAAGGCGGCTCACCGATTACGTTAGGTCGGTGCGCGATGCCGGAGCCTTTACAACCTTGAATCTGGGCATCTACCAGGACGGCACTTTTTCTCCAAACACCCTGGAACAATTGCGTTTTATGAGCGGTGAATTAAGGAGAAAATAATCTTCACTCACATGCGGCGGAAGCAGGGTGTCGCTTTCTCCGGAAAAACATACGCACCCTAGATAAGTGGCATCCTGGCTAGAGAAAAGTTGCTCGTCAGATTCGAAAGCAAGGAGAACGCCTAGTGAAGCGGGGCGATGGCGACCTATACCGATGGTTTTGTTTTAATCGAATATCAGACAGCCTGTCCTGGATAACAAAATCGCCGAATCGAGGATGATCAGCGCATGGATGTCCCCTAAGCATAGTGGCCAGTGCTTGCGTCACCAACGACTTTGAAATGGACGAGTGGATCAATCGGTTGGATTTCGCCAGCAGGCAGGAATCTCGAATTGGTTTCGAGACTAGACTTTGAGCCTATGCGGCAGCTCTTCCGTTCAGGCGGGAGGAGGCGCAACCCTATCTAATCATCCTGCGTATTCCGCAGCTAACAGATGATAATCTCACCAGACGATTGCACGGAAATCATCTTTACGTTGACTGGCAAAGGAGATGCCAGAGATGGTTCGAGAACCGAGTTGGAAAGGGCTTGTTGTTCCTTTTTGTCTGTTAGATGGCTTCTTATATAATTCGACATGAGGATGCCTGACGATTAATTTTCGAGACAAAAATATATCGGGTGACTGGGTTTGCCAGGAGCTACCGGAGGGGGAACGGAAAAGACCATGAGGAGCGGTGCTTGCAAGTAGTTTCCTTTATTTCTCCAATTTCCACATCGGCAACCATCCCGTCGGGGATTTCCAATTCCATCTCCAGCGAATTTCCAGAGCGTTTCCAATGGCTGCGGATGGGGCCAAGAGGAGTCGGAATGGCAATTTTAGCAGAATCCCCGTCAAAAGTTGGGCTAAATTTAATTTTTTTCCAGCCTGCCTCTGTTTGCGTGACCCCACCGAGGATTTGCATTAAGTGATAGAGCGGATGAGCTGACCAGGCGTGGGAAAAACTTTCCTCACCCTCTTTCGGGTGAAAGTTCTCCCAAGTCGTGCCGTGCTGGACCATGGGCACCCATTTTTTCCTGATAAAAGCGACCACCTCGCCTTGGAATTTATGCTCTTGAAGAACGGTAAATAGGTAGGTAATCCAATAGGCCGAGGGCCGCGCTGCTCCTGCGATTTGCAGTTCTTCGCCGCGGATATATGGGAGAAGGATTTGACTGAGCATCCGTTTTTCCAACGACGGACCCAGGCCCGCGATAATTGCCAAAGTTTGGGAGTGAATGGAGGTTTCAGGAACAATCGTGTCATCGTCCGCGATGCCGTCATGCACCAACCCACGGCCATCAATCAGTCTACCCAGAGCTATGCGGAGGTCAGCGTTCCATTTTTTTATCTCCGCAACCTTGGCGGGTTTATCTACGACGCCATAAAGAATGATTAGTTTGTCCAGAACGATTAACAACCAGAGATTTAGCAGCGCCGGACATCCCTTCCTGTGAAGATCCGTCCAATCCAAAAACAACCAGTATCGCGAATCGAATCGGGCTAATTGATGTTTCGGATTTATCGACCGCCGAAAGTAGTCGAGAATACCTTGGACGACACCTTCATGCATAGCAAACGTCTCCGTCGATCCGGTCTGCCAATAATCATCCCAAAGCGTGAGAACCCAGATGAGAGAAAAATCCGGCAGGATGCACCCGTGGGCCATCGTCGGCGCGTGTCCGTAAGTCAACCCTTCTGGCGTGGTCTGTCCCGCAATTTGCGCAATACCCCGTCGAAAAAGACGGTTGTCGCCGGAAAGGTGAAAAGTGTTCCAAGCCTGCACACGCGCGTCGCCCCACCACTGGGCCTGCTCGCGCCACGGGGTGTCCACAAAGGCGTCCATGCTGCACACACGTTGCGTCCACGCGCAGGTTTGCCAGATCGATGTAAGCTCAGCATCGGAACTTTCAAATTTCCCGCTGATTTGCAGTGGATAGTAAGTGGTTCTAACTGTAGGTCGGATCGTGAGGGCAGTCGTCGAGTCGCGGACACTGAGGAGGAAATAGCGAAAACCAATGGGATGATAGAAAAAATGGTGGTTCTGACCTTCCCGACAAATCAGCCGGTGACTGAAGGCCATGTGGCAGGGGGTCGCCGGTTGAAAATGGGGAGCGAGTGTTTCTGGATCAATGGTTTCCACGTGGAGCGAATCGATGATCTCGCCGCCTTTAGCTCCAGAGATCTCCAAACCCAGGCTTCCCACCACGGTTCGCTCAAAATCAATCAAAACCCGGCGGAATGCTCCCTCACCGGAGGTGGGCACCTCAAATTTCCGCGCTGAAAAAGACTGCTGGCTAATACCCAGACCTTCATCGAAAAAAAGCCGTGAAACATCGCGGGTGCTCGCATAACCGGGGGCGGAAATGCCTTCGCCGGTGCCCAAACCGATTTCTGGAGATACCTCGATTTCCTCCAGCATGGGGATGCCACGCGGTTCGAGGCGATGCCAGGGCATGGCGTTCCAAGGAGCTGTGGCGACCCTCGAAGTCCAGTTGGTGTCATCGAAATCCGGCTGAAACCAATCTGGATCCTCGATTCGCAAATCGATTTGTTCCTGACCGAAAAGCTGCATGCTGGTAGGCACGGCGTCCCGGTTCATGCCAGTTTGCCGTCGGCATTTCCAAGTTTCATCAGTCACAATATTCAATTCATCCCACCTGGCGGCGACTAACAAACCCGCGTAACCCTGCGTAAGATACTGGAAATTGCTAAAGCCGGGATTGCAGGCACGAATGGCAATCAGATTTCGCCCGTTATGAAGATGCTCAGTAACGTCGATTTCATCATAAGGCCAATGGCTTTGGTAACCACGGGCAGGGCCGCGGCAGACATAGTGACCGTTAATGCGGAGCTGGTAGGATTGGTCAGCGGTAATGGCTAGCAAAGCTTTCTCTAGTTTTCTTTCGAGGATAAATACTTTTCTGAACTGCGCGTAACAGTTATGCAGATCCCAATGAAGTTCCTCTGGCCAAATCCATTTGGAGTGGCCAAAAATTTCCTCTTCACGGTTTCGTAGCGGCATGAGCGATTTAGATGGTATCATATTAAAGCATAGCATTTGCGTCTTGCTTTGTCACGGCGGTTACAATCCGGTGCAGCCCAGATGACGCGGCAAAGACTGTCCGGTAGTTTTCTTGCCTAAGAAACGTCGGAAGAGGGGTGTATATGTCTTGTGGACTTGCCAGGTCGAGGCCGAGCGGGTTTTCTCGATATTCGCAGCGCAGACGCTCCAAACGCACCAATGGGACGCTCATTCCCTTACGGCTTGGCGGGTGCTGCCACCGGAGCAGGAAGAGGAGCGGAACGGAAAAGTTCCATGCGACCCAGTTGTATGTTCCAACTTACGCCGCTAGGAGCGAACTGAAGTCGCACAAAATGGGTCTCAGCTGGAAGCAGATCGTTTGCGGGGCGGAAGGTGGCCACGTTCCAGCCACCGCCACTGCTAATCGCCGGGCTGCGCGCGGTAACTACGGGTGTCCATTCCGCGCCATTCACGGAGCTGAAAAAAGTCACCAGCGGGTCAATCGCCATTTTGGAATCATAATAGATGGCGGCGGCAAAATTATTCACACCCTTCACATTCCAGACCAGCGACTGCGGCGTGTCGGTCCCTCGGGTGGCGCGTCCTGCATCCCTGGCAAAGTTTTCCGGATTCGATTTGTCGCTTTTCCAATCGTGCGTGCTTCGGAGACGGTCGATTTTGTTCAAGTCGATAAGAGTATCCACCACATTCGGTCCGCCCGGATGCCAGCGGTGGACGATGATTTTGGCGTAGTGATCGTCCTCGGCAAAAATGAGGTATTCCCCGTTTTGACGTTTGAAAGCGCGGATGGCGTAGGGGATATCGAAGGTGCCGCAGAGCGAACCGACCACTGGTGTGGGCAGAATTTCGCCAACATAGGCGCCATCGGAAATTCGGAATGCCCGAATGGTTCCCTCACGGCTATTAGTGCTAAAATAGCTGTAACCGAGAAATAAGAAATCGCCTGCCACGCTCATCGCGGAAATTTTGGTTTTGTCCATTGGTGGATTTAGCGTCCAGGCTAGTTTGCGTTGGGGCGTGCTCCATTTGGTATATTTGGTGAAACGATTGCCTGCGTCACGATCCCCGTCTGATAGGCTGGTGCTGCCGAGATACATCGTATCGGTCTCCGGATAATATTCGAGGCGGCGGAGTTCGCCATGACTGCCTTCGGGCCGCTGGTATTCGGTGTAGTTACCCTCGGAGTAATCGTAAATCGGGTTGCCTTGGTCGTCGAAGCCCTGCATTTTCCAACGACGAATGCCGACGCCGGTTTTCGTCCAATGGTTACAAGACCAAATGTCGCCATTGGAATCCACCCACATGCCGTAGCCAAGGTTCGGCATTCCGGGACCGGACGCGTATTCGTCATCGTCAAATTTTCCGTTGCCGTTTTTGTCGCGCCAGAGGAAATCGTTGTTTTTTGGACTTCCCGGATAACCCGCACTGTAGCCGCCCTGCGACTCCCAGATTCCGGAGGGGATGGCCGTTTCCCCATCGGTCTCTGGGTTAAACCGGAAAATCAAGAGTCGCCGTGCTTGCATGCTCATCACGAAGAGCAATTTATGGCCCTGGACATTTCTAACCAATGTGCCACCCGTGTAATCCCATCCATCGGCCGCTCGCAGAAAACGGGGATCCTGCGGATACTTCACCTGGTTGAGCGTCCGGCCCGCATAGCTCCACTCCGTCCCGGCAGTGGATTTGGAAAGATCCATTCGATAGCGGGAGTACTTGTCATAGACATCCACGAAATTACCCACGTCGGATGCAGGATCGGCATCGGCACTATCCACAAAAGATAGACCTAGCTTACGCCAGCGCAGGGTGCCCTCCGGCGTCCACGATTCGAGAACCGTGCCGCCTCCATGCCAAAAGGAAAACGGGCCGACACCGTTCATGCTAACATAGTAGTTTCCCACTTTGTCGGTCGTGATCCCCGTAAGACCGCTGCTGCCGAGTTTTTTATCCGTGATTTCCCCGGCAGTGCCGGAGTAGACACTGGCGCCAAAGGTGGAGTCGGGTTCTGTGCGGACTGCGTCGAGCTTGGTGTAGATCTTGATGTTCTGATCGGGCCCGTTGTCGGCAACGAGCAGGCGGGGGCGTTCGCTGTCGAACCAAATGCCGGTCGGGTCCCAATCCGGTCCATTGGTGATCTCCTCGGGGAGCTTCGCACCGGTTATCTTGTAGTGAACGATCTTTGCAGGGAGTTCCTTATCCTTGCGCACAATCAACCAAATGGTGCCATCGCTGGCCAGAGTCACCTGACCGGGTCTTTCGACGGGCCATTTGCGAACGAATTTCAGTGTGGTCGTATCCCAGATTTCGATTTCGTTGTCGTTGTTTTCCGCTACGACGAGGAGATGATTTTTGGCGTCTGCAGCCAGACCTTGCACGCCGATGGCTTTGTTGGGGCCGAGTTTTTTTGTGGAGACAGCGAAGGAGTCGCCCTTCACGCCTTTGCCACCTGGAAAAGGAGCAGGGGTGCCATCCAATTTGCAGCGCCGCACGGCATCCCAGTTCGAGGAATAAATGTATTGACCATCGCTGGTGATGGCAAAACCGCCACCGAAGGAATCGTGCAAACTGTCTAACATACCGATGGGATCGCCATCCTTGCCTGCGTAAATGCCACTTTCGCGCCGGCCCTCGTCCCACCAACTATTAGTATAGACCACTCCGTCGGGCGTGGTGTAGAGGCCCAGAATGTTGTTTTGAATCCACTTGCCATCGCCCTGGCCATGGGAGTTGCCAACCCAGGTATCTGTATAACTAAGTGGCGGCATCGGCTTCGGCGCGAGGTCTTTGGTGTCCGTCTCGGCCATTAAAAATGCAGGGTTGAAAATGCACGCCAATACAAAATAGGATTTAAATCGGTAATTCATTGGGTTAAATATATAGTAAATAAATTAATGTTGTCACTTTTGTAAATCATCGATCGTGAGTCTGAAAAATTTAAGTTTATAGGACCTGTGCTTGCTAACGCTGGATGGGCATCGCCCGGGCGCGAATAGATTTTTGTTCATTCTGATATTCATTCCACAAATCAATGAACCCCTGTGGCATGGAGGGTGCCTTTTCCGGAGGTGCCTCAAACTTAAATGTATAAACGGCATTCTCATCTTCAATAGCCAAGGGAAGGCGCGATTCCTCCATAATCCAAGCTTTGGTCGGAACCTCAGGCTTATTTTCAAATGCGTATGTGATGGCCTCCAATTGATATCTGTCTTTGATTTTCAACATGTCGCTCGCACTGGGCATTCTTTGTGTCCATAAATAAAGATGGCATCTAACTCCATCGCGATCTTCTGTTTTTACGTAATGTGCAAGGTCGATCCACGCTAGATTTTCGAAGTCAACCAAGTCATACCGTGGAGCAGAACTAATGATTCTTGGGTTGGTAATTCCTACGTAGCCTTTTTGCGGATGCTGACGAAGCAACATTCCCCCAAGGACCCAATTTTCTGACTTGCTCCCATCTGTGTATATCCGCACATCTTGAATTGTAGAATCGTATTTGGTAACTAATGATCTGGCTAAAAGTTTTTGCGGCTCTGGTGGAGGCAGGCGTTCAGAATCTTTTGATGGACTCGGTGAAGGGGCCGGATTCGGATTTGGTTTATATTTGACTGTCATAATCCAGGTTGCCTTAGCTGGTGCCCTTTTAATAAATGGAGGGCTGGGCTTGGGATCAGCAATCGGGGTAGCTTGGGACAAAAGAGTGATAATACCGATCTGTGCTAACAGGGACATCAATAATAATTTATTCATTAATAGCTTCTAAATTTTGACTGACAATTTCAGAGGTGTAGCGATCGATGGCTAAATGTAACCAGTATCGGCGCTCTCCTTCGACTTGAAATGTGGCAAGGTTATTAGCGGCGGAAGTATATCGCCCGCTTTGGGCGACCACATCCACCAATAGGTTCCAAGTTCTGGTGTTTGCTGATTCAGCCAAAGAACGCAGCACGGTCTCTCTTCGGCTTTTTATGGCCTTATCACTAGCTGCGCCACTTAACAAAGTATTTGCTAATCTAGATACTAATTCTGCACGATTGGCGATGGGACCATTTGTTCCCGTTGTATTAGTAATGATGGAACTTGCAATCGTGTTGGCATCAGCGTTACTCAAGAAAGTGTTTGCATTTTCCGAATAAGAGCTTCCCAAAATAGCGGCCTTTAAAATTTCCTGACGGCGGGTATTAAGATTGAAATGACCAGCGATAACATTCGCGTCATCGATTGAAAAAGAATCAAGCAGCGCTTGATCACCGCTTGAGACAGTTGGTGTGGTAAGTGTGGTGAAATCGAGTGTCTTAAAAGGCAAATCACGGAAAACATAACCAAGCTCACCAACCGTTCTAAACGGTCGATTTAGAATAATGGGACGACTTGTCAAATTTGCCGTAATTAGCGCAATACCATCGGTGCCAGAACGGTTAGCCGCGTCTCCTGGCCTGGTAACGTTATCCGGATCGCGATAAGAGACATTGCTGCCTTGGATATTAACAGAAATCGTGCCCAATGTGGCACTGCTACCGGGGCCTGAAGGCGGGAAATAGGAGTAAGGCGGAGTGTAAAAAAAGATGCTGTTTTGCTTCGGGTGATTTTCGCTTAAGGTTTTTGGCGAGGCTAACGCAGGCCAGACTGTTTCGCCTGGAGCCGCACTTGCACCAAAATTGCCATCGCCCGGTAAGAAGTTCATACTAGTTCCAAATCTATCGGTGCGTGGGTCCACCCGCATATGGTAGTATGGTAGAAAATTAGCGGTGGTTCCGTCTGGGTAAATATAGTTGCCCTGATTAGAAATCTTCATTTGAGCCCCTAATCTTTTGAAAATTTGATAATCTCGCCATTCACCGGGGTTTTTCTCATATTGGGTAGAAAACGAGGCTTGGACTGCGGAACCCTCCCAAATTTCGGCTCGAAACGCACCTGGTCGAGTAACGCTCCCAAGACTGATCTGACCTAGAAGTCTTGGTTCTCGAAGGTTTGGCGATGTGGAAAATGGAACGAGGTTTCCAGCAACTGCGACATCTGGCCCCTCACCGTTACCTAGAGGGTCTGGCAGGGAAAAAATCCGTGCTGTGCCCGAATAACCAGCAACCCGCAAGTTTGATGGGCTGGGAGACCCGCTAGATATTTGGTGGGGATTCCAAACTTCGAATTTAAAACCGCCGCTGACTTGTGTCCCAGCCTTTGTGTTGACGCAGTGAATACGTAGCAAATAAGGTAAATCCTCAATGCCAAAAAAACGGTCTTCCACAGTTCCAAAGCGAATCTCTGTTGGGTAGCTATCTCTGTCGGCCTGATCAATAATATTCACCCCAATCTGTATAATTTGATAATAAATATTTTGTGCTTCTGCAATTCCGTTGCTAGAAGTCCCCGGTTCGAAATGGGCAGGTTGGTATTGTAAAGGCCCTGAATGTCTTCCAAGTGAACCAACGTGTATACCCGCTTGAAGAGTCTCAAAAAAATCAGGTTCACGCGAATCAGGAATGTTATCGGCAAATTTAATAATATCAGCACGAACGGTGGAATCGGGAGACGTATAGACCCAGTAGCCGGACGAATTCCATGATAGTCCAAAAAATTGTTTGATATCTGCTGTCGAAGCCCCTGTTGCCGGCCCCTCGGACGTTAGCATTGACAACCTATTTAGCGGAAATCGTCTGGCAAAACGAAGTTGTCCATTTGAACGTCTGGAATTCGCCATGTTTGGGTTAAATCTGTCGTCTTTTCCAAAGCTTCCAGCATTTCCCACGCTATCTTCGTTAATGTAGCTTTGCACTTTAGGGCGGGTGGGTGAAGGAATATATGAAGGGGCATTTTTTTCCCGGCTGAAAGTACCGAGATACTGCAAGGCGTCGGTGGTTAGAAAAGTCGGGTTGTTTTTCTGATAAGCAATAAGGTCTTGGCGGCTGATGAAGGTTTGGTCACCGGGGGAGGTGTTAAGAAAGCCGTCGTTACGAGGGGTGTTTTCGAGGACATATTTGCTGTATGAATCGGCGGAGGCTCCGGTTTGTGCGTTCCTCCATTCGACCAATTTCTCTCCCTGGGAAACCCCAGGGATATCGTTAAGGTTCACTTGCCCTATGCGACCGCGATTACCCTTAAAGTCGTTATTGGTATTCAAATTGCTGGGGTAGCCCGCGAGGTTCACGTCGATCAAACCGCCTTCGTCATAGACCGTGTAGGCGTATCGGCCGATGGCGAAGTTGTTGTTTGTCAGGCTGCCGTCCTTGAGAGTGGCGTCCCAGGCGGCAAAGGGTTTGGGGCCGTTGCGGGTGACGATGACCCAATCGGGCGAAACGAACGCAGCGGGAGGTGATCCACCGGATAGGAGCAGAGGTTTGTTCCAGCGAGTGGTGGAGATTGCGCGTTGGTTGGCGGAAGCGTCGGTCGTGGAACTGGCCGAAGCGCGATTTTTCGGGAGAAGGGCCGGTGTGTAATCGGCAACGGGAAAAGTGGTGGTTTGCGAGGGAAATTGATCGGGTGAGGCGTTATCGGAGCGGACGCTACGACGGACGAGGTTGGGCAAAGTGTTGTCCGTGCCGATGCGGGCGGGGACGACGGATTTGTTGGTTTTGGGAACGTAAATGCGAATGCCGTTGACGGTGTAGTTCGTTCCGGCAGGATCGTTATCGGCTTTGGAACCGGCGTTCATTTCCTGTTTCAAATCGCCTTTGATCGTGTCGAATGCGGCGAGGGCGAGATTGTCGGCTTTCATTTGCGACACGCTGCTGTTCGCGATCTGGCGGTTCAGAATTGACCGGGAGAAAAACGCTGTGACCAGAACCGTGAGCAAGACGATCATGGCGAGGATGATGACCAGCGCCACCCCGTGTGATGCGCGATGGAACGCGGGAGGAAAGATGTTTTTCATAGGCCCTGAGAGAGATAAAAGTAGCGTTGATAAACCCGGACGACGGAAGCCACGGCGGGCGGAACTCCGAGATTACCAGTGTTGGAGGCGATTGGACTCCAGAGGGAGGCGATATCCTGCCCGTCCACTGCATCCGGAAATTTGGCGCTTAATCCGGCGAGTTGCCCGGCGGAAAGTATTCCCCGGCTTCTAGAGTCGAGCACTGCCACTCCAACAACAACGGCGGCGACGTCACTGATCTTTGCCGGAGGCGTGGCCGCAAGTGTCGAGGTGGCTTTGAGAAGGTAGGTGAATTCAAGACGGAAGACCTGATCGGCCAAGACTTCGTAATCCGCATTGGCGATGACCGGCAGGCTGTTGGCGGGAACGAGGGATTGGGTCTGGTTGCCGCTGACGAGCGGAGTGAAAGTCATTTCGCCCCATGCTAAGGCTTTGGCTCCCCTGTCGAGAGTGTAGGGCGTGGCGCCGGTGGTGTCGATGCGGTATCCGACAACGGAGAGGGTGCGGTAGGTGGTGCCTGAAGGAGCACCTGCGGGAGGATAACCGGAAGTCTCCGCGTAGAAGGAAAGCGCGTCATTTCCCGCCGTCTTGCTGAAGCCGTAGTCCACATCGGATCGTTTGACCATTTTGGAGAAATCGAGCGAAAGCCGGTCGAGGACGAGCCGGGCCTGTCCCTCGTCATCCATACGTTTGGTGCTGCTGGTCGTGGTAGAGGTGGCGCCCGTGGTGAGCTGCGCTACGAGGACGATGAGCAAAGTCAGCACAGCCATGGAAACCAGCAACTCGACCAAAGTGAAGGCACTCCCGCGGTTGGAGCGGAAAGCACGGCGCGGGTAAGTCGCTGGGGAGAGGGCCGTCATCGGGAAGGAAGTTTAGTTTTGATTGAGGGCTGCGATGGTTTCCGCAGTGCCTGTGAAGTTTTTTAAATTGGCGCGGATGTCCGTCGCGTTGGTGGTGGGGGCGGTGGAAAGTCCCGCATTTGACTGTGCGGGCCACGTGATGAGAATGTGCAAAGCCGTGGGTTCGGAACGATTAAGTTCCGGTCCCGTAAGGCTGACGACTCCGAGGTAACGGGCGGCGGCGGCGGAGGCCACTGGTTCGCCCGAGTCGGAAAAATATATCACCATTTGCTTGCGTTGAACGGGCGAGGCGCTGGTCGGCAAGGGAATGCCGTAGCGCACGGAGGCAGTTTGGCCGGTGGGCGTGGTCTGTGCGTCGGCGATGAGGGCGGCGGAAAGGTTCATTGCGGCGGCTTGTTCGATGGAGGTTTTGTTCAAGTTAATACCGACGGGGATGAGGCCAAAGATGGCGAGCAGGCAGAAACCCGCCACGCCCAGGGCCAGAGTCACCTCGACAAGAGTGAAGCCGCCGGAATTTTTCATGGACGGAAGACGCGAGATTGCCCAGTGAGTCCCGCGATTTGCAGAACGGCGCTATTACCGGAGTTATCCTTCACGCTGCCACGCATGGGTTGCAGTCCGATCTCGATCCAACGCGGCAGCGTGGTGTCGCTGACGATGCGAACTTCGCCAGCAGGGTTGATCTCGATAATTTTATTGAAGGTGTAAATAGTGGAGCCAACCTTTGTCTGAAAAGTATCCGTATTGCCGGAATCGGCGAGTTGCTTGACAGTAGTGGCGCGTCCTCCGTAAGATGCAATGTTGTTACTTACTTGCACATTGGGAAAAGTCTCCAACTTTCCCAGAGTAAGGAGACTTCCAGAATTGTTTGCAGAATTTAGAGTGGTTGGTTTGGTGCCGTCGGAAGACGTTTTTAGCGAGATAACCGTGTTTTCTTGCGAACTGGCAAACCCGACCCAGACATAAGAATTTTTGGCCATGGCCTGCGCTCGGGCGCTTTCCAGAATGCCGCTGATATCGAAGGCCGTTTTGTTCAGGTCACCCGCGCCTCGCAGGCCCGTGAGCGAGGGCACGATTAGCGAAAACATGAGAACCATGACGCTAATCACGGAGAGAAGTTCGACCAGTGTGAAAGCGCGGCGTTGCGGACACAGGGAGGGCAAAGAGGATGGATGGAGGAAGTTCACGATGTAAATACAAACACAAAGATGGGTTCACACAACCTCGGACTGTGTTATATCGTTAAAGCAAACCACCCTTCTGGGGTCGGGTCTTCAGTGCAGAAGCTTGTTGACTAGTATCGCGATACGCTTTAACGCTAAAGCATGACCTCCCGCCCAACTTTGAAGACTGTCGCAGAGGCTGCCGGAGTTAGTGCGATGACAGTATCCCTCGCCTTGCGCAACAGTCCGCGCATTTCCGAGGTCACTCGCAAGAAAATCCGGGACATCGCACAATCCATAGGTTATCAGCAAAACCCCTTTGCCGCCTCGCTGGTTTCCTTTCGGACGTCGGCCAATCCAAAATACCAGGCAACGATCGCCCTGTTAAATTGCTTCAACTCCAAGAGCGGCTGGCGCCAATACGCCACTTTTAAATATTTCTACCAAGGTGTCGTGGAGCGGGCCAGGGAACTCGGATATTCGATCGAGGAATTCTGGCTGAACGATCCCGCCATCAACACGGGAAGACTTCGGCGCACTCTCAACGCAAGAGGTATTCCGGCGGTGATCATGTCGTTTCTTGAGGAGGGTCAACAGTCGATCGACAAATTGCACACATTTGATTTCACCGGGTTTGCAAGCGCCATGCTCGGATGGTGCATCGAGGATTTGAACATTCATTCCGCCTCCAACGACCAGTTTCATTCTGCGTCCCTGGCCACGCACAAACTTTTGGAATTGGGTTATCGAAGGATCGGTTTGATTCTCAACGAAAAGACGGACAACGCCTTGGAACACCGCTACCGGGCAGGATTTCTCATTAACCAGCTCACCTTACCGGTAATTGATCGCGTTCCCATTTATGGGGATTCAGAATTAACCCGGACAAAATTTCTAGGCTGGATAAAAAAGAATAAGATCGAAGCCGTTCTAGCCGCCCCTGCCGGGTTGCATCGGTGGGTCGAAGAGGCAGGAATCTCCATACCGGAGGATATTGGCTTTGCCTATCTGGAGCGTGTGACACCAGGCGGGGATCTAGCCGGAATCGATCAACGCGACAAATCAGTCGGATCCGCCGCCGTGGATATTGTGGTCGCGCAGCTCCACCGAAACGAAAACGGAATTCCGCCGTATCAGAAAACCATGCTGATTCGTGGTGAGTGGGTGGATGGCTGGAGCGTGCGCAAGGTTAAGCCACCGATGGAGTTGCAAGAGAAATTATAAGATCCACTCTCCTCCCGTATCCACGGGAGAAAACCTTGAAAATGGCCTCTCTCCGAACAGAGCCTTGTCCAATGCCTCCCTTGTAAGCTCTAAGGAGAGTGGCAATTGATCAGGGTGTCGAGAAACGGCTTGTCATTGAGCAAATAGGGAGTTCCGAACGAAATGACAACCGGTTTTAGGGTGTCGGTATTCTGGAGGGTCCATATCACTTCCGCCATTGGCCCGACTGGGCGGACAGTGTTTTTTATCTGATGGATTTGCAGGCTGAAAACGACTAGATAGGCGTCCCATTGTCCACCTTTTTCCTCAAGGTTCCAGAGATCCAGGCAATTGCCATTTTCCAAAATCGTCACTTCTATATTTCTGGCGCGAATGCCATTCACCAGCCGGTCTAATGAGTCTTTCCAGAGACTGATCGGGTTATTTGCCTGATGAAGAAGGTGCTTTTTCGTCTTGTCGATTCTGAGCGGGACCAAGCCAGATCGATTGCGGATCAGGCTGATGCCTTTAGTTGCTACACTGGCCGCGGCAGCGCGAGACCTTTGCTCCAATAGAGGTGTGACTTTGTGCCCCGATAATTCGACGGCGTGGGGATCCCGCCCTTTTTCGTCTAAATCGCATAATCCGAGGGCTTTCTCATTATCACCCGCCTTCTCGTAGGCGGAGGCCTCCAGCGCGAGGGCTCGCTCGCGCAATTCGGGCACGTTTCGAGAGTTTGATAGTGGACGGCAGCCTCGGTGAATTTCTCGCTCAGGCTAAGGGCCTGGCCGATCGCTAGAGATCCCCCGTTAAAACGCGCCGCTTTGGGATATTTGATCTGGTAATTCTGAAATGCGGTGATCGCCTTGGGATAATCCGGCAGGTTAAAGTAAGCCGCGCCCAAGGTGTAAAAAACCGACTCCAACTGATCATCGGGCGCTGCTTGCACGATGACTTTTTCCAAGTTTTCAAGGGTAGTTTTAAAATCACCACTTTCAAAGGCTTTCTTGCCAACGGCGTTGACCAGGACGAACTGCAAACCGGCCAGCGGCGCGAAGGCGGCTACGCAGCCGTTTACTCGTGGGTCATCGAGGCTGGTATCGCCCTAGTTACGGCCTTTCTGGTCCGCCGCTAGAAATCACCGAATTTGACGCCAAGCTCGGAGCTGCACAGCTTCCCGAGGCCTTCTTTTCCATGCGGATTTGGAACGCCATCATTCCTGCCGCAGCCATGGTGGTCGCATTTTTCTTCATAATGAGATATCCGCTCAACGCTAGGCGCATGCAGGAAATTTGCACAAAACTAGAAAGCCGTTGCGGACGCGTCTGATACTTCGTGATATCTGATAATGCCTTTTGGTTCGCAGGTTTTGGAGATCGAAATAACTTCGGGTATTCTGGACGGCGGGATGGTGACAGCCGGATTTAATGTTCGGCAACATGCAACGCCCAGACTGCGGTGCTCGATGCTTGGCAAACCGATGCTGTCGGCGGTTCTCTCTACCAACTCCATGGCTTCCAGCGAACCGGCGGTGTTGCCAGTAATGGCTCTATTGTCTCGGGGTCCGCAACCAGCGACACCCTGCTAAGTCTCACCGCAGACCAGACTTTGCAATCCAAGGGCAGCCTCACCCTGCCCTCCCACGCCTCGGCGGTGCCCGTGGTCATGGTGCATGGTCGCCTTACTCTAGGTGGCAGCACAGGTTCGGCCGGCATCGGACTCTCCGATTCCTCCAGCACGACCAACTGGTATTACCTACTGCTCAACGGCACCTAAATCATCCTCCGAAAATCCGTCAACGGCATCGAATCCAATGTCGGCTCGTGGACCTTTTCCCCGGCCACAAACGCCGCCGATATCCGTCTGCTCGCCGATTTCACCACCCCCGGCCAGACCGCGTTCACCGTGCGCTACGGCCTCGCCGGTGCTTCGCTCACCACGCAGACCGCCACCGACCTCGCACCGCCGGCATTCTTCTCAGGCCGCCTCCGCAGTATCATCGTGACCAGCAGCGGTCAACTCGCTGATTACGCGCAGGCTACGCGCATCCTCGAACCCCATCCGCTGTCGAAGCAGATCAGTCAGGATCTGCTTGGATACGGCGGCAGGGCGCACCCTGCGCAGACCCGGTTCCAGCGGTTCCAACCACGGCAAAGCGATGTGAACTGACATGATAGACCGGACTCCAGCGCGGATGAGAGATTGAAAAACTCCCCCGTGGTTCGCCCACCATGCTTGCTCCGGGAGTGAGTTGATGGAGGTGACTAAATGCTGATCCCAAAAGTCAATTACGTCACCGGGAAAATGCTTTGCGCATGCACAGAGGCCGTGGTCCTGTATGCCCCGAACGATTGCAAGCGCGAGGGGTGTTACGCGGGCGGGGTCGTTACCCAGGCAGCGGTAGAGACCACCGGATTCAGCCAGTTTTGCAGGAGATCGACAACCGGGGCAAAGGTCCAGGTAAAGCCGGCTGCCCTGCCTTCGAGTGCCGTGTATTTACCGTATTCGTAAGCCAGGGAATCGTCATTGGCGCCACTTAGAGCCAGCATGTGGGGAAAGATGGTCAATCCGCGAACCGCCGAACCGGCACCATTCTCCAAGTCGCCCGCTACTAACAACGGTAATTTGGAAGCCTGCTGGCAAAGTTGGATTCCGTCGCGGATGACATCGGCAAGATTCCCCTCCCCTTTGTTAATCTCTCTGCCAAAAACAGGCTCTCTTTCATGAAATGGAGTTAGCATATGGTCTGCAAGCCCTCGTGAAGAGCAATGCGAGTATCGTCGAAGACAAACTCGCCGGTCAGGCCGGCGGGCAGAGCCACGGTTCCGACTAGCCGGCCCGATTCAATTCGGAAGTCGGCTTCGATCTCGCCCAGCGGATGAACCATTTTTCCGCTGATATGGGAAAGTGATCCGAGTTGGGGTGATATCCTAACCGTTACAAATCCCATGGACGCGGGTCGAATCCCGAGAAAAGAAGAAAAGTAATGATGCAGCGGATGTGCTCCCCAAGCGTGGTTGTCCGAGCGGCAGGGGTCTGCAGTTTCGGGCGTGGTTTTGAAGCCTTGCGTTTTCAGATCGAACCAAAATGTGAGTCTTTGCAAGACAGCATCAGGTTGTCGCAGAGCAAAGAAGGCATCGAAGAGGTAGTGCGAAAAATAAATCCCAGTTCTGGCGAGATTTGGGGCGTTAAGCAATGCGACGCTGATTTGTGCCTGTTGTTGCGCAGTGGTGAATCCGCTCAGAACCGCCAGCGACTGAGCATGTTCAGAGAAACGGCGTCCCAATGGATCGTCTGCGAACAATCCACGGTCTTCCTTCCAAAACGCCCTTTGAGCGGCAATGGCCAGATCGCCCGCAAAACGCTGCGCCTGCCCGGCAAGTTCCGGGCGTCCGCAAAATTGCTCCAGTTTTTCGACCATTTTTAGCACCATAACGAGATGCCATTGCAGAACGCCGCTGACTTCATTTCCGCCGGGCGGCACGCCAAACTCCCAGCCGTTCACCCAATCAGTAAAATTCCAACCGATGGGACTGTGAGCCAGTCCATCCGGGCCGATAAGGTCGAGCCACGCATCCATCACATGTCTCACCGTCGGCATCAGGGATCTAATGAAGTTCACGTCCCCGCGCCACCAGGCGTGATCATGCACCATTGCCACCCACCACAAAGCAAACGGAGGAATAATCTGTGTGCCCCGGCTGGGATACCGCGACTGGGTCAGCCCGGATGGTAGTTGAGACGCGGCAAACAATTCCAGTGCCTTGCGCGGTTGGAGGCTGTCGCGTGTAATGGTGTATGTCGTCAGCACTTGAGTCCGCGTGTCTCCCGCATACATCAACTGCTCGTAGAAGGGGCAATCCATATAAGTCTCATGCAAACACGTCTGCAGACTTCGCAACATAAGCGGAATGATTTCGGCCAGTCGTGGATCACTCGCCGCAAAGAGACTTTCCATCTCCAACGGATAACGTGTTTCCTGCAGATTAAATCGGTGAAGCGTAAGCGGGTCAGCGGCAGTTTGCACGACGATCTCCACGTAACGTCCGGCCGCCCACCAAAACGTTTCATATTTTCTGAGCGGAGTTCCATCTGTCTCAAAAACATCGCCCACGCCCACGAACAACTTACCTTCGATCTTATCGCGATTTCCTTTCCTGCCGCTCGAGTCAGATTGCAAAGCCTCGCTCCAGAAAACACTGACAGAACCTCCCTTGCCTCCGGAAACCATCAGTTCCGGATAAGCGCAGACATAGTCCTCCAAATCGACCAACACCCGGCATTTGGTGAGAGGAGGGATCGTCAACTCAGCGCCGTCCTCAATGAAATACATCCATTGTTCCAGATTGGAATCGGCCTGTCGCACAACCAGTTTCGTCCATGGCTTTTCCAGCATTGGAGGCAATGTTGCCGGCTTCATCAGATGGACCGGACCGTAATCATTGCGCCGGTAAAAGCTCGCTCCCGCCTCGGTTTTCTCACTCGGTTGCCAGCCATCTCCAGATCCGTTCTCAACACCCCAGGCAAATTGCGAGCCATCCAAAATCACCCTGGCACCCGCGCCTTCAGTTCCGGGAAATGGGACATGTGTAAAACCTTTGATCTCCTTGCAATCCCATTCCGCGATACCGGTGCCGAGGATGGGTATCCACACGGGATCGTCGGGGGCGAAGATGAACCCGTGACGCAGAGTCATTTGCGCGACTGGAGCAAACGCACCGAGCGACCAAACCTTGGCGACTATCACATGAGGCCCAGGCTCGAGGACAATCTCGTAGCTTTCAAAGCACCAATGCCGCACGTCACCCCGCTCGCTACCGCGCCCGATACGAGTTCCATCGATATGCAAGTCGTAGCGTTCATCCGCACTGACGTGAGCCAGGACCGTTGCTGATTCAGTAAGAGTAAAGTGTTTTCGGTAGGCATAAACGCAGGGCACGGTGACAGATGGCGCACCGATCCAAAAACACGGCCACGCTCCGCGTCCTTCCCATGGGGCGCGCTCTGTGGTTGGCTCAGGAAAAGGATCTCCCTCGAAATAAATTCGGCGCGATTTCATTCCGTGAGCCGCCTTTCCCGCAATTGCCACATCCGGCTTCGATCATCGCCCCCGTCCGCAGCAAACACGAGACCGGCGTTCATCAAAAACGCGCCACTCCAACTGTTCGCAGCATCTCTCGTTTCGTAAATGGCGGTCGCGTCCAGCCCCCTCTGGCGTATGTGAATCTCCTGCTCCCTGGCCACAGCCAGAATCAAAAAATGAAACACGATCACCTCGGACTTTGCCAGATCCACCACCATCCATGCCGCCTCGTTGCCGATGAGGGGATTGCGCAAACGCCAGAAGCTTCCGGTGCGAACGAGAGGACGGATTTCCTTATGCAAGGCATTTTGGGATCGCACTTCTTCCTGCTCTGCGGGGGTTGATTGGTTGAGATCCAGTTCGTAGTCGAAGACACCCGACTGCGCCACGTGGCCACGGGTTTCCAGCGAGGTGGGACAGCTTACCTGATGGTTTTTAATCAAAATAAGTCGGTTGCGGTCACGAAAACGGCCCCGACACAGACGCTCCCGATATAAGAAGTGGAAGGTCTGCGACATGCCTGCAAGACCTCGAGCACCGGGGTTCAAAAATCGCCGCAACCAAAAAGTTGAAAATTCCAGAGGCAGAGCATCAAACGACAACGGCGTTGACTCCAGTAAAGCCGAAGGGGAATACGCCCGTCCCGTCACAAACAAAAGCGAGTCCCAGTCATCGAACTTAAGCCTGGTCCTCCAATAGATGTGGAGCGGAACATGCAATTGCGAATGTATCGCCAGGACGTAAGTCGGGTCGCCCGCATGCAAACAGAAGGTCAGCGGAGGATGTAGTATTTCAAGGGGCATAGGGGGACTTGGATTGAGTCTTACATCATGCTTGGGATCGCATTTAAGCAATCCCTTTTATCGTTATTCCTCATAAACAGTGGCAGATTGTGAAACGTGCCAGAATTTTTTTCCCTCAAGTCCCCACCTTAATCTTGCTTATCCCAGCCCAGCCCGAACGGTCCCTCCATCCCATCTTACTGGCACTGATCTCGCGATCGTTGGGGTGGCCTGGCGGGAGCCTGTTGCGCCATCACCGCCGCCCGGCAGGGCAGGCAGGTTGCCCTCATCCAGGATCGCCCAGTCCTTGGAGGCAACGCCTCCAGCGAGGTGCGACTATGGTTACCGGGGGCCTAGACACATTTGTTTTACAATAATCGATGGGAACGCGAGGGCGGGGTGATTGACGAAATGCTTGACGAAAACATGTGGCGAAATTCCGAGGGAAACGCAATGTTTTTGAAGCCCTGCTCCTGGAAAAGTGGTCGAGGCGTTACCGCCCTGATATCCGCCGCGCCATTCTGCGGGTCAAAATCTAGCCCTCACCCTCAATCCGCCGCTAACCCCGTTTGCACCTGACATTGTCCGAACCATGCCAAAAAACCGACTGCCCGCGGCACCAACGCATGGGTCGCCAGCTTGGTGGATGCCTCGGCATTTATACTTCTGGAATAGGAAACGCCGCTGTTTTAGGCAGTGCGTTCGTATCCCCTGGGATTCACCATTTTTATTCTGAAAATGGCGGGGCGCGCCGCCGCAGCCGCATCTATAAATCGGCAAAAAATTCCCAGCTTAAATCGGGCAGACCAGGTAAATGTTCGTGTCCGAAATCGGGCCAGATTTTATAGCTCTTGGGTGCGGTAATTTTATTGTAGGCGGCAAATTGAGTGGAAGGCGGGCAGATGGTATCCATCAAACCCACTGCCATAAGCGTCTCCGCCCGAATCCGCCCGGCGAGATGCTGGCAATCGATATAGCCCAGCTTGGTAAATATTTCCGTCTCGCGTTCGTGCAAAGGATCGAAGTGACGAAAATAATACTTCAACTCATCGTAGGCATCTTTTGCGAGATCCATTTCCCAGACTCTTTGGTAATCGCAGAGAAAGGGAAACACGGGCAGGGCTTTGCGAATGTAGGGAGCCAGTGCGGCGCAGGCGAGAGTCAGCGCGCCCCCTTGGGAACCGCCGGTCGCGCCCAGGCGGGTGGCATCCACCTCGGGAAAACCGGCGACGATTTTTGCCAGCAGAGCGGTGTCCAAAAAGAGGTGGCGAAAGGCCAGTTTATGGGGATCGGGATCGTCGAGGCCACGAATGATGTGCCCTTTGAGAGTGGTGCCGCGCACGCCGCCGAGATCCTGGCTGGGGCCGCCTTGTCCGCGACAGTCGAGAGCCGCCACAGCAAAACCAGCGGCGACGAAATTGAGTTTGGAGGTCCATTCACCGACGTTACCGGAGTAACCGTGAAATTGCAGAATGGCCGGTCCCGGCTTGGGTGCCTGGGTGGGCCGTAAATACTGGGCGTGAACCCGCGAGCCGCCGGTGCCGGTAAAATACAGATGGTAAGCTTCGGCAAACGGAGCACCGGGGATGGAATGCGGAACCAATTCCACCTTGGGATCGAGCGCATTCATTTCGGCAAGGGCCACCGCCCAGTAAGAGTCGAAATCGGCGGGGCGCGGATTACGTCCGGCATACTGGAGGAGTTCGGGGAGAGGTTTATCGAGAAGAGGCATGATCGGTAAAGTAGGGGTGCCGGCACTGCGATGTCGAGTGCGCGGTGTAAAAAATCGGATGCGTGAAAACGCCCCTCACTCTTGTGGTAAAGTGATGTTAGGCGCTGACCAATTTTGAACGGGATTTCGTAATGCCTTGTCTCATGGACGTGTCATTTCCACTGCTGGAGCCAGTTCCTTTACGATTTTGCTTTGCATCCTCTCCAGGTGAGGTTACTGCGACGGTGGAATATATGTATCGTTCGATTGCCGCTGCCACCACTTTTTCTCCGCGTTTTCTCGCTGTGTTAAGCGAGGCAGGGCGGGCGGCGGACTATTTCGGAGCACCGCTCCAACTGATTCATGTCGGCGAGGAGACCGCTGAGAAGCAAGAGCGCTTTGCGAATGGGCTGGAACAATTTCGTTTACCCGCCGATACGCCGATTCACTGGCTTGCGGGCGAACCGGCCAGGGTGATCAGTGAACGTGCCCGCAGTCTCGGGAGCGACCTGGTGGTGGCCGGGGCGATCCAAAGCGAGCAGGGTTATCGCCCGTTTGCCAACGATATTAGCAAACAATTGCTGGCCGAGGCGCCGCTCGATTTGTTTTTATTTTTGAGACCTCGTGAAGAAGCCGAGACGATAAAAAATCCGGCGGTGTTAATCGATTTTACCGCAACGTCTGCGGAGGCGCTCAAGCAAACCATCAAGCTGGCAAAAAAGAATCGCTCCGAAAAAATCGTGGCTTTGCACATGCTCACCACCTTCGAGGAACATCGCCTTAACTCCACCCCGGACGCAATCGATCCGGAGGATAAACTGGATCAATTCGTCCTCGCTCATACCGATCTGGAAATACCCGTGGAAACGATTGTGGTCCGCGGCAACACCGGTTTTTCCCTCTGCCAATATGTGCAGGAAAGTGAGATTGATTTGTTTGTGGTGACCACTGGAATGCCGGGAGTGACGCAGCCAGTTTTGAGTGCCCAAGTGGAATGGCTTTCCCAGGTGATTCCCTGCAATGTGTGGGTGATCCGCGAACGGGCGACGGCCTGAGATTTTTTTTAGGATTCCATCCGTGCCTGCCAGGCAGGATGTCGGTGGATTTTTTGCAGGGCAAGTTTGAGGAGGGTTTTTCCCGGTTCCATGCGATGCCAGGGGGATGCGCCGGAGGGATGCGGCAGGGGGATAAGGTCCACCGGGCCGGTGGCGAGAGTGATGCGAAATTCGCGTCCAATGGTGTCGCCGAGCGGGGCATCGGGTAAAAATTGCCGGATGGCCAGTTTACCGATGGGCAAAATGAGAGTGGGGCGCAGAAGATTCAACTCCCGATCCAGCCAGCGACGGCAGGTTTTAATTTCCCCGGGAGCCGGGACACGGTCGCCGCCGGTGGCGTTTTTCCCCGGAAAACAGCGACAGACGGCAGCCATGTAAACGGTGCGCCGGAATTCCTCCTCCCCCACCCCGCAATTTTCTTCAAACCAACGGAAAAGCGTTTTGCCAGCGGTCCAGGCGAAGGGTTTCCCGGCGACAGGTTCGCGGGTGCCGGGAGCCTGGCCGACGGAGATGATTTTGGAAATGACCGCGCCCCCCGAGACGGCCGGACGATGCATCGCCGGGCAAAGGGTGCAGGCGCGAAGTTCGGCGACGAGGGTTTCGAGTGGATGAAGCCGGGGCATGAAGTCGGAGTGTGACGCAGGCGGGTGCGGAGAGGCAAAGCAGAAATCAGCGCGGAGGCTGTTCGCGTGCTTCGCGCATGGCCTGCCAGATTGCGGGACCGGCGATGTCGAGCAATTCATTGTGATTGCCGTCAGAAATCTCGTGATAAATGACCGTGCCGGGGAATTCCTTAGCCAGGGCGCGGCTCATGGCGACGGGGATGGCTTCGTCTTCGCTACCGTGAAAAATCCAGGCGCGCCCCTCGCGTTTCTCAAGACTTTGGAGTCGTGCCCGATTGTCGAAACGATGTTTTACCAGCCAATCGAGGGGCAACCCAACGACGACCTGGCTCATTTCCATGGTGCTGGTAAAAGGGGTAAGGAAAACGCCGCGCCGGATGCCCCAGGCTTCCGCGCCGAGAAGGGCGACGGCGGCGCCGAGGGAGTGACCAAAAACGAGTCCTTTGCCGGGAAGCTCGGCGACGGGGATGCCCACGGCAGCGGCGGCGAGGGGGACGGCTTTTGCGAGGTTTTCGCCAATGGTATCGGGGTGAGGGGTGCCGGGATTATTACCATAGCCGGGGTAATCAAGAAAGAGAAAGGCGTCTCGGGTTAATTCGGATACGTCGGGGAGAAACGCGAGATCGAGGGCGCGACTGGCGTTGCCCGCGCAGACGATCCAAAGATGTTCCGCAGGGAGACCGCCAGCGGCGGGTTGCAGCCAGGCGGTCTGGGTGCCCTGCGAGGTCTGGAATGTAAGGGGACGACCTCCACCGGCCACAAATTCAGCGATCTCGGCGGGAACAAGCGGACGCGGGAAGTAAATAAAGCGGTGCTGAAAGAAATACAGGTAGCCAAGGCCAAGAACGACGAAAAGAAAGAGGATGCGGAGCAGGGAAAAAAGAAGGCGACGAAGCATGGTGGTAAGGGATGGCGGTAAGTGATGGCGTGGGTGCGTGAAATGGGAAAGGAGCGGTTTAATTTTTTTCCACGGTTGGAAAAGTCGAAGCGACATGGTAAAATCCCGCGCAATGAAAGGAATGCCAATAAAAAATCACGGACCGCGAGCCACAGTGCTGGAGTGTCAGCGTGTGGTCAAGGTGACTAATCCGGCGTTGGGTTTGATGGGGCCGGTGACGTTTCATGCGGCTTTCCGGGTGATGGGCGATCAGTTTACGCCCTGGTTGGAGGAAGTGTTTTTAAAGGAGATACTGCCGGGATTGCAAGCGGCGGTGCGCCACGGGTCCGAGGGACGCGGGGAGGATTTACTGCGGGGAGATGAGCGGATTTTGGCAGGAGCGACGTTGTTTTTTAACGAGGGAAGCGGACGGGCGGGGCGGATTTTATTGAAGCACGGTGTGCCAAGCGGGGTGCGATGCCTGCGCAAGCTGACCGAGGCGGCGACGGCGGGAGAGGCCCGGGGTCATCTGGCGAGCGTGTTTGGTGCGCGTTGCGGAGTGTTTTCGGTGGGACAATCGGCAGCGGCACTGGCTTATATTTATCAAGAATTGCGTTTGGGCGCTCCTGAGTGGTCGGACGATGTGTTGGAGGAAAAACTGTTGAGGGCCGCGGAATTGCTCTCGGAGCGAAAAGTTTTGGAAGGGAAGCTTCCCGTTGAAAATGTTTTGGCAAAAGATGCCTCGATTCATTTGGTGGAGCCGGGAAAAATCCATGGCTGATGTGTTGATCGAGGAGAAAACGAGCACGGCGGAGTCGGTGGAGCCGCCGTGGAATGTGGTGGTGCACAATGATCCGATCAATCTAATGACGTATGTGACGATGGTTTTGCAGCGTGTGCTGGGGTTTTCGCGGGATCGTGCGAAGAAGCACATGCTGGAGGTGCATAAAAAAGGGCGGTCCGTGGTGTGGATGGGTTCTCGGGAAAAAGGAGAATTGCTGGTGCAGCAGTTGCATGGTTTTTTGTTGCTGGCGACTTTGGAGAAAGGTTAGGAGACATGCGCTTTTTACGAGATGAGAATAGGGATGGGTTGTTTGTGGATATCAATCCGCTTCTGGCGGAGGTAATCCGGCAGATCCCGACGGCGGCTGATCCCGAGGACAATGAGGCGGCCGGGGGGCGACTTTTTCCGGCACCCGGACCGGCAAACAGCGAGATGACAGCGGATTGGCGGGAGTATGTGAAGCCCGGTCTGGCGGAGCAATTTGAGGAAGCGCGCTCGGTGGTGGAGCAAGATTTGGAGGATGGCTTTGAGCAAAAGGAGGGCGGAGAATCGTTTCGTTTGCGGGTGCCTTTGGCGCACATCGATGTCTGGTTGAATGGATTGAATCAGGCGCGACTGGTCCTGGCGGCCAAACATGATTTTTCGGATGGGGAATTAACCGATGAACTGCCGCCGGAACTAACCTGCCAGCGAGAGTTTGCCCTGTATCAAATCGCGATTTATGGCTGGATGCAGGAGTTGTTGCTAACAACCATGGAGGAGTAGCATGATCGGGCGAAGCCCATACCGCACGAATGGATTCGCGAGAGCGAGAAATCAAAAATTCCCAGTGCCGCGCGGGTGAGTTTGTGACACTGTGAGTGAAGTTTTCCCATCTTTTTCATGCGACTTCCGTTTACTTTTTTTCTGGCTCTACGCTATCTGCGTCCCAAGCGAACCATTTTATCCAGTATTACCTTGATCTGTGTCATCGGAGTCACCCTGGGGGTGATGGTGCCCATCGTGGTGCTGAGTGTGATGACAGGATTTAGCCAGGAATTACGGGAAAAAGTGGTGGGATTCGACGCGCATCTCAATATTCAGGGCGACGGAATTTTACGTAATTGGCGGGAACTAATGGAAAAAGGCAACAAGATTGCGGGCGTCACCGCCATTGCGCCCTACGTGCAGGGGCGTGTGTTGGTGGAGTTTAACAATCGGCGGCTGGCACCGTATATCCGGGGCATCAATCCCGAATTGGAGGAAAAAGTCTCGGCCATTCGTAAATTCATCCCCGCAGGCTCGGGAGAATTCGATCTTTCGGGCAATAACGCGATTATCGGCACCGATCTGGCCGCCTCTCTCCAAGTGGGGTTGGGCGATTCGGTGCAGATTTATTCTCCAGCCAACCTGGGAAGCATTTTGGATGAATTGGATGCTGCGGAAAACTCTCCCGATAGCAAGGCGTCCCTCGCTGAAGTGCGCGAATTGGTGCTGCCAGTCGAAGTGACCATTGCGGGCATTTTTCAAAGCGGCAGGTATGCCTACGACTCCGATTATCTGCTCGTGCCGCTCAACGTGGCCCAGGAATTGTATGGTCTCCAGGATGGTGTGCATGGTCTCAGCGTAAAAACCATCAATGCCGACAACGCCGCTCTTTATCAGCAGTCATTCAACCAAATTCTCACCCCGCCCGAGCAGGCCTCGACTTGGATGGAACAAAATGCCCAGCTTTTCAATGCCATCCTCGTCGAACGCAACGTGATGTTTTTCCTCCTCCTCTTTATCGTTATCGTTGCCGCCTTTGGCATCATGAGCACATTGATCACCACCACGGTGCAAAAAACCCGCGAGATCGGCGTCATCAAAGCACTCGGCGCTAGCGTCGGCCAAATTCTCTGGGTTTTCCTCGCCCAAGGCATCGTGGTGGGATTTTTCGGGACTCTCAGCGGCCTCGGCCTCGGGATTCTGGTCGTGGCCCAGAGAAATGAATTTCGCCGCTGGTTAAGTGAAACATTTCGCATGGAAATTTTTCCCTCGGCGATTTATCAATTTACCGAGATTCCCGCTCAAATCGTTCCCCGCGATGTCGCCCTCATCTGCGTGAGCGCTTTCGTCATTTGCACGCTGGCAGCTTTGATCCCGGCATTCCTGGCCGCGCGCGTGGACCCGGTAAAAGCCATGCGCTTCGAGTAAATTTTCATCGCCCGAAGTCAAAACGCATTCGACTCCTTTGCAAACGATTCCCAGATTATTATTCTGCCTTATCCTTCTTGGCCTGATCGGATGTGCGGGACGTTCCCTGCCCGATTACGAACGTCCCCTGCCCCGCGCCGATGTCCAAAAAATACGCACCACTGCCTACACGCATACTGAAAAAGATCATCGCAAATACGGTGCTCGCAACGCCCTCGGCACCCCGCTTCGCTCCGGCTCCATCAACAGTGCCGCCGCCGATTGGTCGCGCTGGCCAGTGGGCACAGTTTTTCAAATCGTGGCCACGGGCGAAGTCTATGAAGTCGATGACTACGGCTGGGCCCTGGCCGGACGCAACACCATCGACCTCTACAAACCCAACCACGCCGCCATGAAAGAATGGGGCGTGCGCCGCGTCACCCTCCACATTCTCGAATGGGGCGACCTGAATAAAAGCCGGCGAATTCTCGAACCACGCCGCAAGCACAAACACGTCCGACGCATGTTAGCCCAAATCGACGATCAGCTTTGAGCACACGCTTGATTTTCAAAGAAATCCGACATCTTCGCCAGTGAGTTTTTTAGCAAATAGCTATCCATTTGTTACGATCACAATAACTCGCCGCCTGGGTGCGACAAACCGCCCGAGTTCGAAGGATGCGAAACTTGCCAAGTGCTCGGGCGACACGGCTCTGCGGGATAAAATAAATCCTGCTTGAACGCGGCATTCTTATTCATAAAGAAGGCGGCGGGCAGAGCACGAGTTACCGATTGGCCGCCGATGGGAGCGATGTGCTGTAGCGAACCTGTTTCTCTGTGCCCCATGCCGGGAAAAAGAATACCGACAGCACCGCCGACATGAGCGAAAGGACCGCACTTGTTATAAACACCCATTCGTAACCCTGGGTCGCATCGTGAATCATGCCTCCCACCCGTGGTCCTAAGAATCCCCCCAATCCAAAGCCCAAGAAAAAGATAAACCCGTAAATGCGGGCGATGTAAGACGCACCGAATAGGGCGGTGGCCATCACCGGGTTCAGGGCTAATTGTCCTCCGAAGGCGAAGCCAACCAGAATGGCCCCAGCCGTTACGGACGTCCGGTCCATCGCGAAAGCCAGAACGATCAGCCCCAGCACCATGGCAAGTTGACTCCCAATCAAAGCTCGCTTCGGCCCAATTTTCCCGCTGATGGCGCCCCAAGCCGGACGCCCTAACCCGTTGAATAGGGATAAGGCCATGATAACCGTGGCGGCTCCCGCAGCGGTCAAACCGATTCCTTTAGGCAAACTTTCCGCCGCGTAGGGTGCCAACTGGCTAAGCGTTGTGAGCCCTCCGAAGATGCACAGGAAGAACAGCAGCCCCGTCAACCACGAAAACTTGTTTCGGAAAGCCTCGCCAAAACTGAAGTCAGTGAGATTGGTTGTGACTTGGGATTCCGTAAGGAGATCATTTTCCGAGGCGGCCTGCCAGCCCTTGCCTTCCACAAATTGGTAACCATCCGGAGGAAACCGGATGATGGTTGCCAGCACGAACAGGAGCACTAGAAAGACGACGCCAGTGATGACATAGGTTGAACGCCACCCAAAAGCTTCGATGCCAGCCGTCCAGACGGGCGCAGCGATCAAGGCTCCGATGCCGAAGCCAAAAACGGAGGTGCCAATTGCCAGTCCCCGCTTTTCCTTCTCAGGAAACCATCGCGCCGACAGCGCAATTGTGCTGGAGGTGTAGGCCAGCCCGATCCCGGCCCCTAGCATCACGCCATACGTCAGCACCAAACCCCCTACCGATTGAATCTGCGAGGAAAGGATCTGGGACACCGCCATCAACACGCCGCCTACGATAAAAGGTATCCGGGGGCCGAATTTGTCCACGAAGTAGCCCCCCGCCCACATGAAGAGGCCGAAAAATAACATGCAGGCCGAGAAGGCCATGACCGTGTCCGCCCGCGCCCACCCGAACTCCGCCTCCAGTGGCTTGATAAACACGCTGAAGGCATAAGCCGCTCCGCCCAAAGTGGTCATGAGCGCACCGCAGACCGGGAAAATCCAGCGGTTCCTGACCAAGTCAATACCTAGCCAACGAGGAGGGGGGAGCGGGGGATGTGTAAAATTCATGGAGATCCATCGTATTTCACTTTGATTCAGGGTCAAGCAAGCTGGAGGGAGGCAATACGGGCTCCCTGGTTCGCAGCATATATCGGGTAGCGAGCGCCTCGACTTCCTCAAAGGTATCGTGTTGAAAATTCACAATGTGACCAGACGGAGAGACCACTTGTGAACAAATTGACCTCCGCATCCACAAAACAGTAGGAAACATTCCGCCGCCTGGCAATGGCTTTTACACATGGTTTTTTTGCACACGGCACTTCTCATTTTGAAAAAACCAAGAGGGCGCGCGCCTTGGGGTGTGCCATCACAGAGGAGATTCGAGCTTGTGTGCGCAAGACCGCGCCCC
>JBBRFA010000029.1:0-32373 GCA_038225185.1 Chthoniobacterales bacterium | reverse complement strand
TAGAAGTTTGATTAGCCAGAAATGATGGGCAATAAGCGCAAAATTTATCCACTGGGGTGGGACAACGGCGGGGTGAGGGTAAAAATATTTACAAATAATTTCGGTCCGTGTTTCGGAAAAAGGCGGCCCCTTAAGTGATTGGCAAACCGCTCCCCTTCAGTCACACTTCGCTTCGTGATGGCGCAGCGACACTTTTTTTTGACAGCCTTGGGAGGAGGCGGAAGATGGTTTTTTGTCTGGGCAATCCTGTTTTTCTTTCCAGGAGGCGCTTTGCACGCAGTCACAGCCATCCCCACCCGGGATGGCAGCGGGATTAGCATCGATGTGGACGAATTGTATGAGGTGACGCCGCCTGCCGGTGGTTATCCGGCGCGGGTGCGCATCGCCAACGGTTCGACGGCCAACGGTGTCTGGCGGGCAAGTTTTCAAAGCCCGCAATGGGGCAATGGATTGCGCACGGAATTTGAGTTTCGCGTGGCAGGCCGAACGACGCGGACTTTTGAGATTCTGGTGCCGTTTATTCATGGCATGGACACCGGGTTAACGCCGCAACATCTCAAAGGCGAATTCTCTGGTCCGCAGGTGCTTAACGGCACGATTACCCTGGGGTCGTCCACTTCGGGCGGCAGTGGGGCGGACGAGGGGTATTTTCTGGTGGGCGAAAAAGCGACCATGCAGGTCTGGACGGCGATTACCGAGGACTACAATAAAAAGAGCGTGGGCGTGCTGGGCACCCGGTTGGATGGGGCGCGGCTTCCGACCGATCCACGGGCCTGGTGGGGGGTGGATTCGGCCTGGTTTACCGGGGAGGAATTGGCGGCTTTGCAACCAGGGCAGACGGAGGTTTTAAATGGCTGGGTGGCACGCGGCGGACGGCTCTTTATCCTGGGCGATGCAGGGGCATACGTGCCGGGCAGGCTCCCGAAATCGGCGCGGTCTGATGAAAAAAAGGGCACGTTTTTTTACGGTCTCGGCAGCATCCAAGTCCTCTCGGATATGGATGAGAAAGCGCTTACGAAAGAGATGCTCGACACGTTTAGAAAGCCGCGGGAACTGCTGGCGAAACTTAATGATCGGAGCGGTTCGACCTCGAAATTATTGAAGGACGCGGTGGGTCCGCGGAAGATACCTGCCATCCCGCTGGTGCTTTTTACAGTGGTGTTTGCCATCTTGGTGGGGCCGGTGAATTTATTTGTTTTTGCGGGCAAAGGTCGGCGTCATCGTTTGTTTTTTACCACGCCGTTGCTCTCGCTGGGGGGATGCGCCCTGGCCTTGATTTTGATTTTCGCATTGGATGGCCCGGGCGGAACGGGGCGCCGCCTGCTCCTCGTGCAGAGCTTGCCAGATCGCAACGAAACCCTGCTTTTTCAGCAGCAACTTTCCCGCACCGGACTGCTTTTTCGCAGCGGATTTACCTTGGAAGATTCCGTCTCGGCAGTGATGAAAGGCGACCCGCATGGCCCGAGCGGTCAGGAGCGCAACTACGACTTGCGCATCGCGGGTAACACATTCTCTGGCGGCTGGTTTCGGAATCGTTCCCTGGCCACGCTCGAGCTCGAAACTGTGCGGTCCTCCCGCGCCCGCATCGCGCTCGTGGCGGCCAGTCCGCCCGTGGTTATTTCCAGTTTCGAGCCGAGTTTCGAGCGGTTGTTTTATAAGGACGCGGATAAAAATCTCTGGGTAGGCGAAGGTGTCGAAAAAGGAAAGCGTCGCGAACTGCGCCGCGCCAACGACAGCGAGACCGCCGCTTTTTTACAGACCCTCCCGAACGCCGGGCACCGGGTGCAGCACGTCGTGGAGGCAGCTTTCAAGCAACCCGGTTTTTTCATCGCCCACACTCTCGATGCGCGGGGCGACGCCATCGCCACCCATCGCGCCATTCGCTGGGAACCGACTCCCGGCTGGTATTTTGGGGAGGTGACACCATGAGTGCGCGGCCTCTGCTCGAAGTACACGCCTTACGAAAAACCTTCGGCAAAGTCGAAGCTGTGCGCGGAGTGGATTTTGCGGTTGAAGCGGGTTCGGTGGTCGGTTTTATCGGAGCCAATGGCGCGGGTAAAACCACCACCATGCGAATGCTGGCCACGCTGGAGCTTCCCGATGCCGGGCAGATTCGTGTGCAGGGCGTGGATGTGTCGAGTCACCCCGAAAAAGTGCGTTCGCTCGTCGGCTGGATGCCGGATAATTTCGGCGTTTACAAAAACACCAGCGTCTATGATTACCTCGATTTTTTTGCCCGCGCGCAGGGGTTGCGAGGACGGGAAAGAGCGGCGCGCCTGGCCGAAGTGATGGCCTTTACCGATCTCGATGTGATCGCCGACCGCGACGCCGACAAGCTTTCCAAAGGCATGGGGCAACGTCTTTGCCTCGGGCGCACGTTGTTGCACGATCCCGAATTGCTCATTCTCGATGAACCTGCCGCCGGACTCGATCCCAAGGCGCGGATCGAATTTAAAAATCTCGTCGCCCTGCTTGCTGAACGCGGCAAAACGGTTTTCATCAGTTCGCATATCCTTTCCGAGCTGGGCGAAATGTGCGACACCATGCTTTTCATCGACGGCGGACGCATCGTGCATCACGGCACTGCGGAGAGTCTTACCCGCCAGGAACAGGCTGGCCTGCTCGTTGAGGTGCGGGTGGCGGGCGATTCGGCCCGGCTTTTGCAATGGGTAAGCCTCCAAGCGGGGGTGGAACTCGTCACCGCCCTGCCCGAGGGCGCCCGGTTGCGATTTGAAAACGCCGATCCCGCCGCCGTTGCCGACACTTTGGCGCGACTTATTGGCGATGGAGTGCCGGTGATCGATTTTCACCGCGAAGAACGCAAATTGGAAGACGCCTTCATCGATCTCCTGAAAACCCGGGAAAAAAAACCATGAGCACCCTCCCTTCCCTGGCTGGCAACGATTTTGCCGATTGGCTGAGCCCGATGATTGTCAAAGAGTTGCGCCAAAGCCTGCGTTCGGCCGGGTTTCTCTGGCGTTTTCTGCTCGTGCAAGTTGCTTTGGTTTTTGTAATCCTCATTGCGGTGATCGGGGGGGCCTCGGCAAATGTTTCAGCGGCAGCGACAGGATTTTTCTGGTTCTTCGTGGGTTTGCCTTTGACGTTTTTGCTCCCTGCCGCAGCGCTCAATTCGGTTAGCGGCGAGACGCGCGACAACACCCTCGAACTGCTCCTGCTCACCCGACTTTCGGCCCGCCAGATTCTTGTTGGCAAATGGCTTGCCAGCTTCGCCCAGGCGGTCTTGCTCGTGACCACGGTGTTACCTTACATCGCGATCCGTTACTTCACCGGGGGCATCGATCTGGTCGGCGAATTCATCATCATGGGATCGTTGCTCGGCATGAATGCGCTCCTCACCGCCCTCGCCCTCGCCATCTCGCCGCACCTGGGAAAATTTGGACGGGTCGCAGTGCCGCTAATTCTTTTTTTCGGTCTTTTCCTGGTTATGAATGTGGTCCCGATGCTTTTTATGGTCTTCCGTTCGACCGGCGGTGGGGGCGGTGGTCCTGCGGTTGGACTGGCCGAGGTGCTTTTGTGGCTGGGGAGCGGCCTGCTAACCATTCTGCTATGTTTCGAGGCGGGATCGATTCCGATTGCGCCTCCGTCAGAGAATCATTCCTCGCGCATTCGTTGGCTGGGGCTGGGCGTTTTGTTTTTTACCGTGCCCTTCATTTTATTGGGGCGCGATCCCGGGATACAAGCCGTGCTGCTTGCGGCGCCGATTCTGGTTTTGATTTCCATTTTTTCGCTGCTGGAAAATCCGCGCCTTTATCCCAGTCTTTATGTGCCTTTTCTGCGCCGGGGTCGGCTGGGAAAAATTGCCGGTTTCTTTTTTTATCCGGGCTGGGCATCGGGTTTTTACTATGTGCTGTTGATTTTCGGTGGGTTTATCGGTTTGTTTTTCTGGAATAACAGCCTGCCCGCCGCAGGCAAGGAAACAGCGCAGGCCCTCCTGATTTTTATCTCGATTTTGGGCACATTGCTCGTTCCTGCGGCATTAATTCAACTTTTGTTTCCAAACTTTCCGCGGAAAGGACTGCTCTTTATCGGACTCCAGATTATTTTTTGTTTGCTAGGAGTGGTGGGGTTGTTGCTTCATGAAAATCAAAAAATGGAGATTCTTCCCCTTTTTGCAGTTTTTCCGCCAAACAATCTGATTTTTTTGAATGAATTGGATACAGTTTCCGAGCTGGGTGTTCATTTGCCAATTGTTAGCATTGTGACCTCGCTGGCCGCCCTCGCTTTTGTGGTTCGATCGCGCAAAGCGTTCTTACAAATTCGCGCCATCGAAGACCTCGCCCGGCTGGAAATGCAAGGGAACGCAAAGGGAGGGATTTGATTCTGCCGCGCTTGTATGGGGCTGCGATCTTTGCCGCATCGGACATCCACCGAAGGCATGGCTTGCAGGTATCGTAGGACTCAACCTGCGGACTCCGTGGCTAAAATTAAAATCAAGACACCGCCGGTAAAATTAGACAGCACAATTGATGGAAAAAAGTTAAGACCAATATCAAGGACTTACACGTTCAGAGGTGTCGAAAATGAGGAGAAAATGGTCAATTTTAATTTTCCATTAGATGCTTGGTTAAAATCAACTGGAAATGTGGCAAACCATGCTCCCCTGGCAAATCACGCCCAAACGCCACGCGTGATTTGCAAGATTTGGTGGAGAAAAAGGTATTGTCCCGGCAAGGAACATTAAAAAGCACCCGATGCCACCTCAGCAATTAAACCCATTTCCAAAACCACCGGTAAAACGGGTGTAATCCTACCCTCCCAGATACGCTTCGCGCACCTGGGGATTCACCCGCAGGGCAGGAGAGGCATCCTCCAAAATAATCCGCCCGGTCTCCAGCACGTAGCCATAGCTGGAAACCTCCAACGCCAGATTCGCATTCTGTTCGACTAACAAAATCGTGATGCCCAGCGTTTTGTTAATCTCAATGATCTTTTCGAATATCGTTTTCACTAACAACGGCGCGATGCCCAGCGAAGGCTCGTCTAACATAAGAAACGTCGGCTTGCTCATCAACGCGCGCCCGATGGCCAGCATCTGCTGTTCGCCGCCGGAAAGTGTGCCTGCCGTCTGCTTTTCGCGCTCCTTTAGCCGGGGAAAGATCGAGAAAATGTAATCCAGTTCCTTCGGAAAATTCGCCTTATCGTTGCGCAAGTAAGCTCCCATTTTCAGATTTTCCATCACCGTTAGATTGGCAAAAACCATCCGCCCCTCCGGCGACTGCGCCAATCCTTTCGCCACGATCTTGTGCGGCGGCAGATTCGTTATTTCCTCCCCGCGAAACGTGATCTTGCCCGACCGCGCCTTTACCAACCCGGAGACCGTCCGCAGCGTGGTCGTCTTTCCCGCGCCGTTGGCTCCCACCAGCGTTACGATGCTCCCTTCCTCCACCTTCAACGAGATGCGTTGCAGGGCGGAAATGGAGCCGTAGCAGACTTCGAGTTCGTGGATTTCCAGCATAGTTAGTTTCCCAGGTAGGCGGAGATGACTTTGGGGTTGGCGCGGATTTCCTCGGGCGTGCCCTCGGCGATTTTTTTGCCGTAATCCAGCACCGCGATGCGCTGGCAGATGCCCATGACGACTTTCATGTCGTGCTCGACTAGCAAAACGGCGAGGCCGAATTTTTCCTGGGTAAAGCGGATGAGTTTCATTAGCCCGGCTTTTTCCGTGGGATTCATGCCGGCGGCGGGTTCGTCCAGCAAAAGGAGTTTGGGTTTGGTGGCGAGGGCACGAACGATTTCGAGGCGGCGCTGGTCGCCGTAAGGGAGGCTGCGACAATGCATGTCGGATTCTTTTTCGAGGCCGAAAATGGTGAGGAGTTCCATGACCTGACGTTCGATCTCGATTTCTTCGCGGCAAAATTTCGGACCGCGCAAGAGGGCGTGGGAGATGCCATGTTTAAGGTGCAGATTGCAGGCGGTGCGAACGTTATCGAAGACAGTGAGCGAGTTAAAGAGGCGGATGTTTTGGAAGGTTCGGGCGATGCCGCGCGCGGTGATGCGGTAGGGGCGTTGTCCGTTGACGGCTTTTCCGGCAAAACTAATGCTGCCCGAGGTGGGGCGATAGACGCCGGTGATGAGGTTGAAGACGGTGGTTTTGCCTGCTCCATTGGGGCCGATGAGACCGACGAGTTCGCCTTCGTTGATTTGCAAGGTAACTTCGGAGACGGCTTTGAGGCCGCCGAATTGCACGGTGACTAGGTTAAGGTCGAGAAGGGCACTCATTTCATAACAGCGAATCAGCGGTGAAAGGCAGATCGATTTTTAGTTGTTTGCAGATGGCCCGGACAGTGCCTGTCTTTACTTCGCGATGGCGAGGAACAGGAGATAATTTGCCGATGACTGGATTTTTCCAGAGAGTATGGTTGCCGCCTTCTCTTTCCAAATGGCATCCTTTGGTATGGAGGTGTGCTTCCAAATCGCGGAGTTTCACGCGGCAGCCAGTTCCAAAGCTTCGCGCAGAAATGGGCTGTTGGACTGGACTTTTCGAGTCTCTTCGCGGTGGTAAGCTAAAACGAGTTGCAGGGCGTCGAGCAGATTTGCCCTGGCTTCCTCCAAAGTGTCGCCTTCGGAAAAAACATCGGGAAATTCCTCAAACGAACAAGTGTAGCCACCCTCAGTGGCCTCCTCGAAGACGGCGGTAAGCTGCAAGCGAAGATCAGAATAATTCATTCTTCATAAATGCCAGCAATTCCTGCCAGCGGCAAGAGGGAAAGAATTTCACGGAGTGGCATTGAACGAATGGAGTGTCATTTCTTTTTTGCCAAGGAAACTCCGAACAACCCTTGCGGGCGGGTGAGCATCAGGATGATGAGGAGCAGGGAATAGAGAATCATCCGGTTCTCCGAAATCTCTCGCAGCCATTCGGGGAGCGCTTCGATTTTGGAAACGTAGCGCAGCAATTCGGGTAAAATGGTTAGCAAAACAGCGGCGAGGCAGACGCCGACGGTGCTACCCATGCCGCCCAGAATGACCATGACGACGATATCGATGGACTTGATGAAGTTAAAGCCTTCCGGGTGGACGAATTGTTTGAAATGCGCGAAAAGGCCACCGGCAATACCAGCGAAAAAAGCGGCGAGAACGAAGGCGATCACCTTGTATTTCGTGGTGTTGATGCCCATGGCTTCGGCGGCGATTTCGTCGTCTTTGACGGCTAGAAAACCGCGTCCGTAAGTGGAGTTGACCAGGCTCACGACGACATAGACGGTGAGCGCGGCAAAGGCGAAGGTCCAAAAGAAATTCGTGTGCTGAACCATGCCGCCGAGTCCGCGCTGGGCACCGAGAGGCTCGGAATTTTGGATGATGCCTTTGATGATTTCGCTAAAGCCCAAGGTCACGATGGCCAGATAATCGCCCCGCAGTCGCAGCGAGGGGAAACCGACCATGAGACCAGTGACGGCAGCACCGGCACCACCGAGGAAAAGGGCGATGACAAAAAAGGCGGTCGTCATGGCCGCACTCGCACCGAGCGAATAACCGTAGTTAAGGGTGAGCCACGAGGAAAGGTAGGCGCCGACGGCCATGAATCCGGCGTGACCCAGTGAAAACTGGCCGGTGTAGCCGTTTACGAGGTTGAGTCCGGTGGCGAGAATAATGTTGATCCCGATGCCGATGAGGATGTCGTAGTAATAGGGGTTCATTCCCCCGGAAAAATGGGAGAAGACACCGCAGAGCAGAAGCGTGGCAAGGAGGACGAGTTTGCCGCGCATTTAGACTTTTTCCTGTTCCGAGGCTCCTAACAAGCCGGTGGGTTTGAAAAGGAGGATGAGAATGAGCACGCCGAAGACGATGGCGTCGCGATAGGTGGGGCTAATGTAGCCTACGACCATGGTTTCGATGATGCCGATGAGAAGGCCGCCGAGGGCTGCGCCGGGAAGATTGCCGATGCCACCTAACACCGCGGCGACAAAGGCTTTGAGGCCCGCGTTGACACCCATGAGCGGGTCGATGCTCGGTTGCTGAATCGAGGTCAGGATGCCGGCCGCCCCGGCAAGGGCGGAGCCGAGTCCGAAAGTGAAGGCGATGACGATGCTAATGTTGATCCCCATGAGCGAGGCGGCGACGGGATTGAAAGACAAAGCTCGCATGGCCATACCCATCTTGGTGTGGAGAACGATGTGGCGGAGGGCAAAAAGGAGAATGAGGGTGATGCCCATCGAGATGGCGGCGCTGAGTTGGATGCCCAACTCGGAGACGCGCCCCCACGATTCGGGAAGGCTAAGGTAGCTGTCGGTGAGAATTTCCGGGAACGATTTCGGGTCGGCTCCGAAGACGTATTGTCCGCCATTTGACAGAAACAGGGACACGCCAATCGCCGTGATGAGCACGGTGATTTTCGGGCGGTCCCGGAGCGGTCGATAGCAAAGCCATTCGATGGCGATACCGATGATCGCGCAAAGAATCATCGCGACTATCAACATTGAAACAAGGACTCCGAAGCCCGGCTTGTCGGAGAACGCGTGAAGCATTTTCGGTCCGATGTAGAAACCGGCAAACGCCCCCAACATATACACATCGCCATGTGCGAAATTGATGAAACGTAGAACACCGAAGACCATCGTATAGCCGAGCGCGATGAGGGCGTAGATCGAACCCTGGGCCAGCCCATTGATGAGTTGTTGGAGGAACTCCATCAAAAAGGTTGAAAGTTAAGGGTTGAGGGTTGAGAGCCGCGCATTGTAGAGAGAAGAGCTTATTCTCCGATGAGTGATTTTCGGAGACCACTTAACATGCGGCTCTGTTCCTCGGCTGCGGTATAAAGTTTTCGATAATTTTCTTGAGTCAGGTAATCTTGGCGAAGACCAATTGTTGCTTGGGAGATAACCTCAAAAAGTGAGCCGGTCGCGATTTCCACGAATCGTGCGAAGTCCGTTTTGGAATGGCGTGAAGTGCCTTCGGCCAGATTGGAGGAAATTGAAACAGCCGCCCGTCGCATTTGATTGGTTAGACCAAATCGTTCATCTTTGGGAAAATTTCTTGTGAGCGAGTAAACCAAGTCTGCGTAATCAATCGCCTTGTGCCAAACCTCAAGCTTTTCAAAGTTAAACATGGCTCTTAATTTTAGCGGCTCTCAACTCTCATCCTTTAACTCTCAACAATTGCCCCCTTATGGCGCGACGGTTTTGTGGAACTTAAAGGCGCCGTTCGCGATGGTGAGGATAGTGGCTGGCTTCTCGGCGTTGCGGTTTTTGTCCAGGGTGATTTTGCCGGTGACGCCCGGGTAATCTTTGGTTGCGGCAATGGCGTCGCGAAGTTGGGGGCCGTCCGTGGTGCCGGCTTTTTTGATGGATTCGGCGAGAATCATCGCGCTGTCGTAGCCGAGGGCGGCCATGTCGTCGGGGGTGGCATTGTATTTCGCTTTGTATCTTTCGACGAAACCTCGCACGACCGGGGATTGATCCTCGGCGGAGAAATGGCAGGAAAAATAGGAGCCGTCGAGCGAGTTACCCGCGACTTTGAGGAGCGAATCGCCCACCCAACCGTCGCCGCCTAACAGGGGAGCTTTGATGCCGAGGAGTTTGGCTTGCCTGGCAATGAGGGCGACTTCACCGTAGTAGCCGGGAACGAAAATGGCCTCGGGCTTGAGCGATTTCAGCGAGGTAAGCTGGGCCTTAAAGTCCTTGTCGCCCGTGCTGTAGCTTTGTTCCCTGACGATTTCGCCGCCGTTTTTCTTGATGCCTTCGATGAAAAACTTCGCCAGGCCGACGCTGTAATCCTGCTTCACATCGGTGAGAACGGCGACACGTTTCCAGCCTTTCGATTGGGCAAACTTGGCCATCACCGTGCCTTGAAAAGGGTCGATGAAGCAGATACGAAAAATGTAATCGCCCTTTTCTGTGACCTGCGGATTGGTTGAGGCCGGGGAAATCATCGGCACCTTGTTAGCCTGGCAGATGGGTGCCGCCTCGATGGAGGCCGAGGAGCGCACCTCGCCCAGAATGGCGATGACTTTGTCCTGCGAGATCAGTTTTTGCACGATGGTCGAGGGTTGCCCGGCCATGGATTGGTTGTCCTCGGTGATCAATTTGACTTTTTTACCCAGCAATCCACCTGCGGAGTTTATTTCGTCGATGGCGAGCTGGGTGCCTTTGTGAGAGGATTGCCCGAAGCTGGCGGAACCTCCGGTGAGCGAGGCAAATTCACCGATGACGATCTCGTCAGCGGCAAAAAGGGAAGCAGTGAGAGCGATGGTGGCGAAGAGGGAGAGGACGAGTGATTTCATAAAGCATTAAAAGGTAATGTGGCAGAATAATAATGGGCGAAAATATTTCAACCACCAAAATCTATCGAGGGGAGTGGGACAACTGCCGGCGTTGCAGTGCGGCTTCGCATCCATTAGAAACGCGCCGGCCGCCGTCGTCATCGCCTCGTAATCCTGACTCTGGGGCAACCGAAAACTCTCCTCAAAACCCGGCGTATCCTCCGTCTCCGAGATCGTCACCGCCGTTCTGCGGATCCTCTGCAAATCCTCTTCACCCCGCCATACCAGAACCGCTTGCCACTCGTCCCACCGTGGAATTCCTCCTCGCTGCTCAGTTGGTCCGCGCCCTGCGCGCGCATCGCCGCCACCGCATTCATCGCAATTAGCAACGTCGCCCACTTGGAAACCGTCGGCAAATGTTGCTCCGTGTTTTTTCTTAAACCCATCGATACGCGTTTCGTCGTCCGTCAAATAGGGGTCAATAGTGTTTTGCAGTTGGAGTTACATGATGGAACAAAATCCTTTTTTTAAAAAAATAATTACTGCCATGAACCCGCTTCCAGAGGCTCATCCTTTCGCTCAACAGGGATTTCTGTGATGATAGATTCCCATAATTTTTTTCTGAAAAGTTTTCTGAAAATTTTTGGTAGATCTTCGCTTTTTGAAAGATTTACTTCGTTCATCCGGCCATGAACTATTGTGTGGCTATAGTTGCAGCGTTCGGGCTCATGGATCACTGTAGCGGCGCATTCAGTATTTGCCTGCTCTTGCAATTCTTCATGTCGCAGCCCGTGAACTGCACCAACTGAAAAGGAGACGACTCCAAAGCCGGAATACTCACCACCCTGATGGGTATTAATGAGAGCATCTGCTGGTGACCTGCAGCAACTGCTCCGATTTACGGACATTTGCCGGAAATTGATGATCGTCTTAATCTTTCGATCGTTAAGCTTATGGCGACGATACAATCGTTCCTCTGCCTCAAATTTTTGGTTAGGAGCTTGCTTCGATGTGTGCAAATAATCGGGAACTCCCAATAACCCGCAAAAATCGTCACTTGGCCACATGGGGAGGTGTCGTCAGATAACTTGCAAGTTCCCAAACCTCTGGCTTTACCAAATGACATTCGTTCCGACCGTTTTCCAATACATAAAGAACGGCTACGTCGCCATCAGAATAAAAATCCCACTCTTGCAAGAAGCCTCCTACTTTCACTTCCAACATAATACTATCATCGCTTGTTGGTTCCACCCAATCTGGTTGAAGACTTAGGGTTTTAAGCAAATGCAAAAAGGCCAGTGTATTTCGAGCGGCCATTGGTGAGGGCGGTTCTGCATCGTAGCTATCCCAGCCTTTCTTGAGCCTGGTGAAATCCAACACCCGTTTTTTGAGACGAGGCCAAGTTAGCACTCCATTTTTTGGTAATTTTAACCAGGCGCCATCGGCAGATGCCTCTTTAAGAAACCGATGAGATGACGGGGAAGAGTGAAATGTATTTATGCAGGCAGGTGCATTCAACGCCTTCGGAGACATCTTGGAGCTTACAAATTGGTGTGTGCCAAGCTTTTCGGTCCGCAACCAAGTGTTAGCAATTTTACGATAGGATTTCTTACGGTGTGTTCCCTTGGTCGGGAAAATCCCTCCGCGATAAGCTGTAACACTCTGAAGCGAATAATTTGGCCGTCTTGGTGGCTCAACCGGAGAATGAGCAGGCATTATTTTCCCTCCATATTTTCAAGCAAGGTTTCAATTCGTTCCTTAAGATCAATTAAACCCTCTTTAGTTAAAGTAAGGCCCGTATGAACTTAACGAAAAATACCCTTTTTAGCTTCGACTTCTAAAACCTCGCCCATGGAGCCGTCATTTTCGATCTTGAAATCCACTCTTAAGGGATTGGAGCACGTTCAACAAAAAATGCGAGAAAGCCGTCTCCATTCGGGGTTAAACTTTGAAAGACACCGTCGGCATGAAGCGTTTGGAATGCTTTACTCTTTTCAAAATGAAAGCTTATCAACCCTGATTGTTCTTCGCTCATGCCGTGTATGATAAGATGTAAGTCGTGTCGTTCAAAGTATTAAATGGTGATTCAGCGAATATGCACGTGCAGGTCCGAGTTTTGCGACCCAGGCGTTGTGGTTCCCAATGGTTGATTTATTCAGTCCGGCGAAGAAGGCGGCGTCGATGCTTCGGACCAACTGACTCCGTATGTGCCCAATATTGATAGAAACCACCCGCAGCGAGGGATGAGTGCCCGAGGCGCGGCATCGGGTTTCGAGCCTGGTCGGGGAGATGCCAGTTCTACGGACCTCATTCCTAGGGGAATTCCATTTCTATAAAGATGTCGTCCCTAACGGGTTTGGGCCAATTTCGTTATACACTTTGTGAAATCTTGGAATCTGAAGTTGTGATTAAAAGAACGGGGCTTGCGATTGGTAACTGATGAATGGAATTTTCATTCATAGGCATCGCACGCGCCACTCTTCAACTCGATAACTTTAAACGGCAGGATTTATTGCCGCTGGAGGTCCGTTACATCAAATGCGCGGCGGGGGGGCGGCTTGTTCGGAGTCTAGTTTTTGCCCTGGGCCAAGGCTGCGGAGGGGGTGTCGGGATATTTCGTGAGCAGGTCGCCGTAGTATTTTTTGGCTTTCGCCGCCGCCTCCGTTTTTAACTTGGGATCGGTGGCGGTGGCGGCTTGTTGTTCGAGACTTTGGGCACCCAACAAAAGGGCTTCGGAGGCGATGAGAGGAACTCCGCCGTAGAAGTAATCGGTTTTGATGAAGTAATCGATGGCGGAGGCGAGGTTGCCGCTGTCGCGCTGGATTTTACCGATGAGGACCATGGCTTTGGCGCGGAGTTCGTTACTGGCTCCCTGGTTGCGGATGATGCCTTCGACGAGGGGGGTGGCTTCGGGGTATTTTTTTTCGTTAAAAAGGCTAAGGGCAATGCCGTAATCGGCTTCGGCAAGTTTGGGCGACCAAGGGTAGGTGGTTTTGAGGAATGCGAAGTTTTTGGCGGCACCAGCAGAGTCGTTGCGCGCGAGGAGAACCTGACCGAGGCCAAAGATGGAGACGGCCTGGGCTTCCTGCACAGCGAGGGGTGCCTGGTTGGGGGCGATGCCGGGAGGATTGGGATAGTCGCGGGCGAGTTTTTCGTAAACGGCGGCGGCTTCGTCGATTTTTTTATCGTTGAGAAGAGCGGCGCCGTAGAGGTCGAGGTCGCCGGCGGCATAGACCAGGGCGGGATTGTAGGCGGCGTTGAGCTGGGCAAGAGCTTTGGCGGGGTCGCGTTCGGCGGTGAAAGAGGCGAGAGTGAAGAGGATTTTGCTTTTGGTCGTGGGCGCGGATTCGAAACGGGCGGCGAATTGGGTGAAATAGGTCTCGATGTCTTCGTTTTTCTTCAAACTGGCGGCGACAAAATCTTTCTGGGCGGTGAGGATGGCGCGGGAGGCGTTGGCGACTTCGGGGCTGTCGGGATATTTTTCGACGACGCGTTCGGCATCGCCGATGCTGTTTTCGAGGGCTTTACGCCAGGTGTCGCGTTCTTCGTTGGTGAGGCCGGCATAGCGTCCGAGAGTCTGGGAGATGCTGGCCCATTGGGTGGCGGTCTGGAGGAGGACGGTGGGGATGAGGGGGCTGTCGATGTTTTTATCGATGAATTCGTAGTAGATTTTGATGGCGTTTTCGATCTGGTTTTGAGCGACGTAATTCTGGGCGATGTTAGCGTAGGCGTTGAAGAGTTTGTTATCTTTGGGATAGGCGGCGATGAATTCGCGCATGACGGCTTCCATGGCAGCGAAGTCGTTGCGTTCGCGGGCAAAATCGTAACGTTGGAAGAAGGTGAAGGTGGCGGCTTCGGAGGTGGGAAAGTTAGTGACGAGGGTCTGGAAGGTCTGGATGGCGGTGTCGGTGGCACCGGCGCCGCGCTGGGCCTGGGCGAGGGTGAAGTAGGCGTTGGGGGTTAGGTTTGCGTCTTTGGGATAGGTGGCGACGAAGGTGGCGAGGGCTTTCATGGCCTCGGGAAATTTTTGTTGCTGGGAGAGGATGAATCCACGCCAGAAGGAGGCTTCGCGGACGGCGTCGGGCTGGTCGGTGAAATCTTTTTGGATGCGGGCGTAGATTTGATCGGCTTCGTCAAGTTTACCGGTGTTGCGGAGGACTTCGGCGAGACCGGCGTTGGCGCGGGCGGCCTGCGATTTTTCGGGATTGGAGGCGAGGAAGGTCTTGTAAGTCTGGATGGCTTCGTCAAAGCGTTGGAGGCCAGAGAGAGCGCGGGCTTGCTCGGAGAGAGCGGCGGCGGTGGCTTCGCTCTTGGGGTAGAGGGCGATTTGTTGTTTAAAGTATTCGAGGGCTTTTTCGGGTTGTGAACCGACGAAGACAGCGCCGACGGCGAGGGGAAGATTTTCGGCGAGGGGATCGCCTTTGTAAGTGGCTTGGAAGGCATCGAACCCGGCGACAGCTTTTTCGGCGTTGTTCTGGAGGGCATACGTCATGGTTTTAAAGTAGAGGGCGGTTTTTTTATCGGAGTCGGTCGAGAGGAACGGTTCGAGATAGGAGAAAAGGACGCGGGCCTCGTCGTAGCGGGGAGTCTCGGGGGTGCTGAGCTGGAAGAAAATCTGGGCCATTTTCAAGTGGGCGGCGACGCGTTGGCTGCCTTTGCCTTTGAGGGCTTCGAGTTTGGAGGATTCCTTGCCGATGAGATTTTGCAGTTTTTGAATTGCTTTGGCATCGCGACTGGCGAGGGTGGCGGTGGTGCGGGCTTTGAGGGCGGCGATTTTGTTTTGTTGTTCGCGGGTAACGATGTCGGTGGCCTCGACGGCGCGGTAGGCGGCGAGGCTGTCTTGAAGGAGTTTCTGGCGGTCGGGGCCGGTGCTGAAGACGGCGCGATTAAAAAGAACTTCGCCGAGTTGGAATTGGGCGTCGCTGATCAGGGGCAGGTCGGTGCGACGGGAGATGATGCCGCCGAGGAGGCGCTGGGCTTCATCGTAGAGGGGAAAGGAGATGGCGGTGGTGGTGCGGTCGGCGGAGAGGCCGGTGTTGGCCTTGGTGGCGAGGAGGAGGGAGAGGAGATACTCGGAGTCCTGGATGGATTCGCTGGAGGCGAAGTCGGCCAGATTTTTGCGAAGAGCTTCGATGGCGAGGTCGAGTTGATCGGTCTGGTAGTAGCTGAGGGCGAGGGTGTAGCGGTTGTTTTCGACGAGGTCGTTGGTGGGATATTTGGTGAGGAAATCGTTGAAGGCGGTGATGGCATCCTTATAGATGCGGGTGCGGGCGTTATCGGTGGGAGGAAGGGCGGCGGCTTGGTTGGAGATGGCCTGGGGCAGGAGGCCGGCGGCGAGTTCGATGACTTCCTTGGGAGCGGGCGGGGCGAGGAGCTTTTTGAAGCGGGTGATGGCGTCGTCGTTTTTGCCGAGGATCATCAAACTGTAGGCGAGTTTGAGTTCGGCATCGGCGACGACGGTCGAGGTGGGGTAATTTTTTACAAAAGCTTCGAAGGCGTCGGCGGCGCGTTGGTAATCACCGGCGGCGATGAGTTGGTTGGCAAGATTAAGTTCTGCGGCTTGATCCTGCGCGGGGAGCGGTGAGGCCAGGAATAGGGTGACGCAAAGGAAGCTGAGGGTGAGCGGGAGGAAAAACGGTTTCATGGGTGACGATATGAGTTGCAGCATACAGAGGGGAAAGCGTTGTTTCCACCGTAAAAATCAAGAGGTGAGCAAGGGGTGAGGGAGAGGGGGTGGGAGGTTATTTTTGGAGGAGGCCCAGATCGACGAGTGTTTTGCGGAGTTGGCGGGAACTTTCGCGGGGGAAAAAAAGTTCACTTTGTTTGATCCAGTCATCGCCTTTGCGTTGGTTGCCCGCGATGAATTCGATGCCGGCCTGGGCGTAATAGTGGGCGGCGGTCTGGCCAATTTTGGGGATTTTGGCAGCGAAGGCGCGGGCTTCGTCGTTTTTTCCTTGAAGAGCGAGGATGAGGGCGACGCGGAACTGGCAGGCTTCATCCTTGGGGCGGGCATCGAGGATGCGGCCGAATCCTTCGAGGGCGAGGTCGTAATTTTTTTGGGCGAGATAGACTTCCGCCACATTGAAGTAGCCGGTGTAAGAGTTGGGATCTTTTTCGATGAGAGAGCGGAATTTTTCGAGAGCGGCGGGGTATTTTTTCTCGCGGTAGAAAAGTGCGCCCTGGAGGTTGATGGTGGGTGGTTGACCGGGCCAGAGGGTCTCGGCTTCGGCCACGAGTTTCCCAGTGTGGATGTAATCTTCGCGTTCGAAAGCAGAGGCGGCGTCCCGGATTTTGATCTCGTATTGGCGACGAACTTTGGGATCGGGACCAGGTTCTGAGTTTTTCTCCGGCTTGGCGGAATGCAGGGGCGCGGCAAAGCAAGAAAGCAGCAATGAGAGGAGGAAAAAGATTTTCACGTCTCAATCTGGCAGATTTTTTTATGATGCTCAACTTTTCCTCGCGCCTCACTTGCCAAGTGGTCGTTTGGCCCCTACCGATTGCATCGCCATGAGTCGTTTCCGCCTTTTTGATCTTAACCCCGCGCAGCACGATGCAGCCACCACGCTGGAAGGGCCGTTGCTTATTCTGGCAGGTGCGGGCACGGGAAAAACTCGCGTGATCACCGCGCGCATCGCCGTGTTACTGGGGCACGATGTTCCGCCGCATCAGATTCTGGCGGTAACGTTTACAAACAAGGCGGCGAACGAAATGCGCGATCGCATCAAAGGCATGGTGGACGACGCCAAGGGGCTGAATATTTCGACTTTTCACGCGTTGTGTCTGCGGATTTTACGGGTTTCGATTGAGAAACTGGGCTATAAAAATACTTTTTCGATCTACAGTGAGGGAGATCAATTGGGATTGTTGAAAAAAATCATCAATCGTACCTCGGCACAGGACGAAAATCTGGAACCCGCCGTCGCCAAAGCCTGGATTAGCAAAGCCAAAAACAACGGCTGGCGCCCTCCCGAGGATGATGAAACGCTGGTCGGCGCGGTCTATCGTCAGTATCAAATCGCCTTAAAACAACTTAACGCCGTCGATTTCGACGATTTGCTGATGCTGGCAGTGCGGGTGATGGATGAACACGAGGACGTGCGCGATCTCTGGCGGGGTAGATTCCGTTACATCATGGTCGATGAATTTCAGGATACTAACAAACTGCAACTCGATCTGGTGACATTGCTGGCGGGCGACCCTCCCAACGTGTGTGTGGTGGGTGACGATGATCAGAGCATCTATGGCTGGCGGGGCGCGGAGGTGTCTAACATTCTAGAATTTGAACGGTATTTTCCCAATCCCCACATCGTCAAGCTGGAGCAAAACTATCGCAGCACGAATGCGATATTGAGGACGGCCAACAGCCTGATTAAAAACAACCCGCGCAGACGCCCCAAATCGCTTTGGAGCGATAACGGGGATGGCGACAAGGTGCGCATCGTGCAGATGCCCGATGACCGGGTGGAGGCTAGTTTCGTGACGGAGGAAATCCAGCGGATACAAATGGAGAACCTGGCACCCTGGGAGGAATTTGCGGTGTTATATCGGATGAATGCGCAATCGCGTCTGCTCGAAAATAATTTTCGCCGTTTGAAAATCCCCTATCGATTGGTGGGAGGAAAAAGTTTCTATGACCGGCGCGAGGTAAAAGATGTGCTCGCCTATCTATCGGTGATTTTAAATCCAACCGATGATGTGAGTCTTTTTAGGATTGTCAACACCCCGGCGCGAGGGATCAGCGGAGCGACGACGGAGCGGGCGATGGAACAAAGTATCGCGGACAAATGCAGTGTGTTTGAGACTTTGCGAAGCGAGGAATTTCTCGCCACCTTTACAAAAAAAACAGCGGGCGCGATCAGGGATTTTGCGGCATTGCTCGATCGATATGAGACACGGATCCTGGAGCCGGCGGCGGATTTTGCCAGCATTGTCAATGCAATGGTCGAGGAAATCGGTTACCTGGAGGATTTAAAGCGGAGTTGCAAGACGCCAGAGGAGGCACTTTCGCGGGAGAGCAATGTGCGGGAGATGCTCAATGCGCTGGCCGACTATCAAGAGAGGAAGGATGGTGGATTGCAGGGTTTTTTGGATGACCTGGCCCTGGACCAAAAGAAAGAGGAGGAGGATGACGATCAAGCCAAGGGAGTGACTCTCATCACCTTGCATGCAGCGAAGGGATTGGAATTCAGCCATGTGCATCTCATCGGTCTGGAGGAAGGATTGCTGCCTCATGCGCGCTCCAAGCTGGAAGGCACCCTCGATGAGGAACGCAGGTTGCTTTACGTGGGAATTACGAGGGCGAGGAAAACGCTAACCATGACGCATTGCAACAGCCGCCTGAAATTTGGCAATACCTCACCTTGCAGCCCTAGCATTTTTATAAGGGAGCTGGCGCCCGACGATTTGGAGCTAACCAATCATCATGCCCTGATGAATCAACCAGTTGAGGATTCGTCCGTGCGCGCGAGTTTTGCAAGAATGCGCGAGATGCTGGAGGGGAAGTGAGCTAGCTTCCGGCGACAGTCGCCAGGTTGACCGCATCGATCAAGCGACGCAGCCTGCCAAAATTTTTGCGATGCGGCACCAGAATGAGGCGGGCATAGACGGCGAGATGCGGCTCGTTGGCCTCCACCGCAAGAGGGCCGCTTTGGGTGATGGTTTCTCCTTGCAATAAATCACTGAAGTCCAGTTGAAGTTTCTCCAGAGCTTCCTCTGCCAATGGATGTTGCAGGCGAAGGATTAACTTTTTTCCCGCCCAACGGGAGGAATGATAGTTCTTATAAAATTGCAACACTTCCCCCACTGCGGTGTCGTTGTTATCGGTGACAGAAAACAGGTTGAAATCCTCGGGGGAAATCAAGCCCGCCTTGAGCAGATCGTCACGCATGAATTCGATCATGGTCTGCCAGAAATCGCCGCCCGGTTTATCGACTAACACCAGGGGAATCAACCTTGCTTTGCCGGTTTGCATCAAAGTAAGGCACTCGAAGGTTTCGTCCATCGTGCCCAAGCCGCCCGGGAAACAGGCGACGGCGTGGGTTTCCTTTACGAAATTCAGTTTGCGGGTGAAGAAATAGTTAAAGTTAATCAGTTTACTGTCGCCTTCGATGAAGCGATTGGCTTTCTGCTCGAAAGGGAGGCGAATGTTAAGTCCGAAACTGTTTTCGCGCCCGGCGCCTTCGTTGGCGGCTCCCATAATGCCGTCGCCGCCGCCGGTGATCACCATGAAGTTATGCGTCGTCATTTTTTCGGCAAAAGCGCGGGCCACCTGGTATTCCGCGGCCACGGAAGGAGTTCTGGCCGAGCCAAAAATAGCGATTTTACGGCGGTCGTGGTAGGGGGCAAAAGTCTTCGCAGCAAAGCGTAATTCCTTGAGTGAACGATTGAATAATTTAAGGTCGGCCTCGGAAATTTCGGGGTCGGCCATTCGGAGGGCGGTGCCGATCATCTCCTCGATCAGGGCCGGATTTTTCCCCCCGCCCCAATCGGCGACAAGCTGGTGGATGCGGTCGTTAAATTCCGGTTTGCCGGTGGCCGGATAAAATGAATGTGGCGTGTGGGCGGGGTGGCCGATGGAATCTTGCACGCGATGAATGTTTTCGAGAAAGCCTCGAAAGGCACGTAAAATCGTGCCTCCCGGATTAAAGTTAGTGCGGGACGAAGACGGACAGTTTTTCCCGTGCGAGAGAAAATTCCACCGGTGCATCGAAAAGCACCTCGCCATCCACTTGGACCGGCACGGTTCCTTCGCTGGTGACTTTGAGCGAGGGGGTCTGGAAATAATCGACATCGGCCATTTTGCTTAAATTACCGAATAAAAGCGATTGCGTGTAGCGGACGATGTCGAGCACTCCGAGGTCTTTGAATACGAGCACATCGAGGTAGCCGTCGTCGATGGCCGCCTTGCCAAAAACATGGAAGGGTCCGCCATAATAACGCCCGTTGCCAACCAGAACGAAGCTCCCCTCCCGGGTTTCTCCGTCGGGCGTGTGCACCGTGAGCAGCGGGGGTTTGCGTGCGGCGATCTGTGCCAGCGACACCACATAACTGAGGGGACCGAAATTTTTCCGAAAGCCAAGGTCGGTCTCCCGCACCACTTGGGCATCGAGGCCGACCCCGGCCAGTTGCACAAAATAACGGTCATTGGCCCGCGGCAGGTCGATCCAGCGCTGCCTGCCTTCCTGGATGATCTGCCAGCAGACGGCCAGGTCTTTTATCGGCAGCCCCAGCTCCGCAGCCAGGACATTCATCGTCCCAATGGGAAAAATGCCGAGACCCACTCCGCTTTCACCCACGCCGTTGACCACTTCGTTCACTGTGCCGTCGCCCCCGGCAGCGACGATTTTTGTGTATCCTGCGGCGACGGCATCCGCCGCGATTTTCCCTGCCTCACCGGCAAAAGAGGTGAGGCGTATCTCGGTATCGCCCACGATCTCGGTGAGTTTTTTGCGGAAACGCAGGGCTTTTTCGCCTTTGGCCGCCGGATTCATGATGATGAGGGTCTTTTCCATTCCTTACTTCACATTTGCCGAGGGTGGATTAACTTCGCAGCGTGAAACAGCCACTACGGCGCCTCATTTCTATTTCCTGCCTCGGAGCGTTCCTAATCGCAGCGTTCATCCTTGCCGTCAACCTTTACGTGCAATCTGCGGGTGTGCAGTCGCGTCTTCGTTCCGCCTTGAGCGACGCCGTCGGATCGCCCGTGACTTTTTTTCGCACCACCTTCTCGCCTTGGAACGGTTTCCGCATTGATCGGTTAAAAATCGCTTCGCCCCATGCCGCAAGCGATCCCGATCTACTCCAGACCAATCACCTGGAAGTGCGTTGCAAATTTTTCCCACTCTTCGCTGGCAAAGCCGTTTTGCAACGCATCGCCCTCGATAGCCCGGTGATCGTTTTTCAGCAAGATGCCGACGGGCGCTTCCAATGGGTGCAGCGCACCGATCCAAAAAAAACCGCCATCCAAGCCACCCCCACCACTCCCGCTGTGCCCGATTCTCCTCGCGTCGCCGTCCCTTTACCCGAGCCCGATATTCGCAAAATCCTCCTTAAAAACGGCTCCCTCGTTCTCCTCGCCCGCGATGGCACCGAACTCCTCCGGGCCGAAGCCTTTCGTTGCTCGCTTAACTCCACCAGCATCCCAGGTAAATTTCAAGGGCCGTTCAAAGCCGAAAAAATCACCCTTCGCGGTCTCTGGGTCATCTCCGAGATCGATGCCGAAGTCACTCTCGAAAACCAAAAAATCGCCCTCACCGATTTCGATGCCAGGCTTGGCGAAGGCAAAATCATCGGCGATCTCCACGCCGATTTCTCCGCGTCCGCCATTCCCTACGAACTCGCCTTCCGCCTCATCGATGCCCAGTTGCCTCACTTTTTTCCACCCGATTTCGACCTCGCCCGTTCTCTCGAAGGTAACATCCACGCCCGCATCAATCTCGCTGGCGAGATCGCCACCGGCAAACGCAGCGGACATGCCGAATGGAAAATCTCCCGCGCCCGCATCAATCAAATTCAACTCCTCCAGACCATCGGCGAACTCACTGGCAACGATCGCTGGAAAAAACTCTCCATCAAAAAAGCCGAGATCAAAGCTGACTTCCACGATTCCACCATCCACATCACCCCCTCGCATTTTACGGCCAACGAAGGGCGCGTGATTTTTTCTGGTCAGATCGATCCCGAACTGCAACTCGATTTCGACGGATTACTTTATCTCGACGAGGTAATTTACAAAAAACTCCCCAGCGAAGCGCGCGACAACTTCGTCCTTTCCCAGGATCCCGAGATAACGGGTTACCAGCTCGACTTCACGGTCGATGGCCCCATCGACGCTCCGCGCAGTGATTTCGTGAACCGCCTTATCGGTGAGCGTCTGGAGAAAAAAATGCGGGGCTTTCTTCGCAGTTTCGTCGGCGAAAGTGCGCCCTCTCCCACGCCGGCCCCCAAATGAGAGTCGTGGCAGGCCTCGCCAGAGGGATTCCTCTGCAACTTCCCATGCATGATCTGCGGCCAACGATGGACAAGGTGAAAGCCGCTATTTTTTCCAGCCTCGCCGACCGCGTCCCCGAGGCGCGGGTGCTCGATCTTTTTGCCGGGTCCGGTGCCCTCGGCATCGAAGCACTCAGCCGGGGCGCCAGCTCCGCCACCTTGGTCGATCACCACCCCAAAGCCAGCGATGCCATGCGTTTCAACCTTCAAAAAACCCGCCTCACCGCCACGGTGCATCGTGAGGAGGTGTTTCATTTTCTTAAGCGCAACACCGCCGTTTTTGACCTCATTTTCGCCGATCCACCTTACGGTAAATCGGCTGACGCGACGGATTTTGCCGGGCAACTTTTGCAGTCCTCCGATCTCGCCCGCGCCCTGGCTCCCGAGGGGATTTTCATCCTCGAACGCCACCCCGCCCCGCCCCCCGCTGCGACCGCACTCTTTGCCTTGTTGCGCCAGAAATCCTACGGTGCCAGCGAAGTGCTTTTTCTAAGCCATCCACCCTCTCCCCTGGCAGCGGCATGACTCCTCGCCCCCTGCCCCTGAAGGTGTGGTCCCGGCTTGCACTTTATCGTTTCCTTTTTCCTGTTGTTCTGATCGTTTCACTCCCGGCCATGATCCGGCGCATGGTGCGCAGGGGAAATTTCCGGCGTCATTTAGGCCAGCGTTTTGGCTTGTATTCGCCAGCCCTCTGCGAGCGGTTTGCAGGTAAAAAGACCTTTTGGCTGCAATCCATTTCTGTCGGTGAGACTCTCGTATCCCTGCGACTCGCCCGCGAAATCCTCGAGCGCGATCCCTCCTCCCAAGTCGTGATCACCGTTACCACCTCCACCGGCTACGATCTCGCCGAACGCCGGGCCGACTCCCGCCTGCTTGTGCTTTACAATCCCATCGACCTCGCCGGGATGGTTCGCCGCGCTCTCGACGTCATTCGCCCCGCGCAGCTCATCCTCGTCGAAGCCACCTGGCCGGTACTCCTCGCCGAAGCCCATCGACGTGGCATCCCTGTTTCTCTCGTGGCCCGGCTTTCCCCGCGTTCCGCGCGTCGTTTTGAAAAATTCCGCGGATGGGTCGGCCCGATTTTTTCCCTGCTCGACCACGTGTTCGTGCAGGACCCCGCTGATCTCGCTCTCTGGACCCGCCTCGGTGCCCGGTCGGATGCCATCCTTTGCACTGGCTCGATCAAATACGATGAACCACCTGCCGGGGGTTTATCCAAAAATATACCTCGCGCAGATCTCGTGGCCTTCCTCGACCAGCTCGCCATTGCCTCCACCCGCCCTATTTTGCTGGCTGGAAGCACTTTTCCCGGCGAAGAATTCCTCCTGGCCGAACTTTATCTGGAGCTCCGAAAAAAAATCCCGGCGCTCTTTCTCATCCTTGTTCCGCGCCATGTGGAAAGGACGCCAGACATTCTCGCCGACCTGGCATCGCTCAACCTCAAAATTGCCCGTCGCACCCTGCCCGAACGCGAGTCCGATCTGCTTCTGGTCGATACCACGGGCGAACTCCGCGCCTGGTATGATCTAGCCACGGTTGTTTTCATTGGCAAAAGTCTTCTCGCCACCGGAGGTCAAAACCCCGTCGAAGCCGTTCTCGCCGGCAAACCCATTGTCTGCGGCCCCCACATGGAAAACTTTGGCAGCATCATCACGCAATGGCAGGCCGCCGGACTGGAAATCCAAGTGCCCGACTCCGCCGCCCTCGCCCGTCGCGTGGAAACGTTACTGCTCGATCCGGCCACCCGCCAAGCCCTGGCCGGTGGGACATTGGATGTCATCCGCCCGCATTTCGGTGCCACCTCCCGGCTGGTCGATCAGCTTTTGGGAACGTCCATCCATTCTGGAAAATAACGGTCGATGTAAATCACGCGATGGTTTGCCAGAATGGTCAGCCTACCCGCGACAGGAAACGATCAGATTACTCTTTACGGCTGCCCGGTGACGGATGCGCTTTCGGTTTTTGCAATGAGGGCGTTGAGATACGTCTCGATGGGTTCGTTTTCAAGCCGGGTGATGGCTTCGTTAAGGAAACCAGCGACGAGCAATTTCCGGGCGTCTTTTTCCGGGATGCCGCGGCTGAGAAGGTAGAAGATTGAGTCTTGTTCGAGCTGACCGCTGGTCGCTCCGTGGCTGCAACGCACGTCGTCGGCGAGAATTTCGAGACCGGGCATGGAGTTGGCCTCGGCGTCGTCGCTCAACAGAAGGTTGCGGACTTTTTGATAAGCGTCGGTTTTATGGCTCTGCGGTTCGACTTTGATGAGGCCGGCAAAAATCGTGCGGGAGAAATCGGAGAGGGCGTTTTTGTAAAGAAGATCGCTGGTGCAATTGGGCTGCGCGTGGTCTTGCAAGGTGCGTTGATCGTATTCCTGATGGTCGTGAGCGACGTTGACGGCGAGCATGTCGCTGCGTCCGCCAGGTCCGCGCATCCGGCTGGCACTTTCGTAACGGGCATAGGCGGAACCAAGGTTGACGACCATGTTCGTGGCGTGCGCGTCGCGGGCGAGTTCGGTGGAATTGATCTGGAAACTGCGGGCGGCGGTGCTCCAGTTTTGGATGGAGACATAAGTGAGCTTCGCGCCGGGGCCGAGAATGAGGTCGTTCACGGCGATGGCGAGTCCGTCGGCGTGGGTGTCGGTCGATTGATAATGTTCGAGGACGGTCAATTTGGCGTTGTCGCCGAGGATGAGCAGGGTATGGGGAAAGACGGTGGAATTTTGTCCATCGAGCCAGTGGAAAATTTCGAGTGGCAGGTCGATTTGGACATTTTTCGGGACGTGAATGACGGTGCCGGTGCTCACTTTGGCTTTGTGCATCGCGGCAAGTCGGGCGGAACCGAGGCCGACGGTTTGCGTCATAAAATGGTGTTGGACCAACTCGGGAATGGCAGTGATGGCTTCGTCAAAAGTGAGGAAGCGCACGCCTTTTTCGGTGAGTTCCGCGCTGATGTCCTGCTTCGCAAGCAGCAGGCCGTTACCGAAAATGAGGCGTCCGGCCACGGAGGTAAGTCCGGCGGATTTTGCGAGAAGGCTGGTTTCGGTTTCGCGGCTGATTTTCGACGCGGGCTGATAGTGGTCGAGAGCCAGCATTTTCAAATTGGCAAACCGCCAGGCTTCGTCTTTGCGGATGGGCGCAGGGGTGTTTTTAAAATCGGTCCAGGCTTGCTGGCGAAGGGTTTGCAACCATTCGGGCGCGGTCGGATCGATAAACGGTGTGTCTGACAAAGTGGCCATGTTTCCCGGGATCGCTTCTGGAATTTGTGTGAGCATTTTATGAAAGTTTTGTGTCCACAGATTTCCGCAGATTTCCGCAGATTAAAAGACAGGGGGCTTTTTTAAAATCTGCTTCAATCTGCGTAATCTGCGGACGATTTTTTACCCGACCGAGCCTTCCATTTCCATATCGATGAGGCGTTTGAGTTCGACGCTGTATTCCATCGGGAATTGGCGAACGAGGTCGTTGACGAAGCCGTTGACCGACAAACTCATCGCCTGGCCTTCGGTGAGGCCGCGTTGTTGCATGTAGAAGATTTGTTCGGCGCTGACCTGCGAGACGCTGGCCTCGTGCTGGGTGACGTTGCCAGTGCCGCGAACGGTGATGGCCGGGTAGGTGTCGGTGCGGCTGGTCGTGTTGATAAGCAACGCGTCGCATTCGGTGTTGTTTTTGCAGCCTTTAAGATGCTTCGGAATGTGGACCATGCCGCGATAAGTGGAACGACCTTTGCCGACGCTGATCGATTTGGAAATGACGTTGGATGTCGTGTCGTCAGCCGCGTGAATCATTTTCGCGCCGGTATCCTGATGTTGTCCGTCGTTGGCGAGAGCGATGCTGATGACTTCGCCCCGGGCGCGACGGCCTTTCATGACGACGCCGGGATATTTCATGGTCAGGCGGCTGCCGATGTTGCAATCGATCCATTTTACTTCGGCATCTTCGTGGGCGATGCCGCGTTTGGTGACGAGATTAAAGACGTTTGACGACCAGTTTTGAACGGTGATGTATTGAATTTTTGCGCCCTTCATGGCGACGAGTTCGACAACGGCACTGTGCAGGGTGGCGGTGGTGAATTTCGGGGCGGTGCAGCCTTCCATGTAGGTGAGTTCGGCGCCTTCATCGACGATGATGAGGGTGCGCTCGAACTGGCCGAAGTTTTCGGAGTTGATCCGGAAGTAGGCTTGGAGCGGATGCTTCACTTTCACGCCGGGTGGGACGTAAATAAAGCTGCCGCCAGAAAACACCGCGCTGTTGAGGGCGGAGAATTTATTGTCGCCAGTGGGGATCACTTTGCCGAACCATTTGCGGAAAATCTCCGGATGTTCCTTGAGGGCTTCCGTGGATCCCATGAAGATGACACCTTGATCCGCGACGGCTGCTTTGACGTTGGAATAGACGGCTTCGCTGTCGAACTGGGCTTCCACCCCGGCGAGAAATTTCCGTTCCTGCTCAGGGATGCCGAGACGCTCGAATGTTTTTTTAATATCGTCCGGCACTTCATCCCAGGAGCGAGTGGTTTTGGCTTGGGCCGATAAATAATAGCGGATTTTTGAAAAATCGATGGCTTCCAAATCGTGTGTCGCCCAACTGGTCGGCATGGGTTTATCGAGAAACGTTTGGTAAGCTTTCAAACGGAAATCGCGGACCCATTGCGGATCGTCTTTGACGTTGGAAATGTAGTGGATGGTGTCTTCGCTAAGTCCGAAGCCGGAGTCGCGATAAGGCTTGATGTCGTAGGTGAAGTTGCCGACCTCGCGGTCGATGTCGATGGCTGTTGTGTTCATAATTTTTTTGGGATGATTTGGTTGAGAAGTTTTTCTGTCTCAGTGAGAAGCGTTTGCACTTCTTCAACTGTAAAATCTGCGGCCCCAACATCAGGATAGCGGGAGCCAAAGTATTGAAAGCTCAATGTTTTACCCATATCTGTAAACCATGTGACATCCACTCCATGCAGACGCGCCTCTTCAATCAATTTGCCAATCTCGTGGGTGCGGGAAAGTTTCCAATTCCGGGAAATCAAGTAACCTTTAAGTGCTTTTTCTACAGCTTGCTGGCAATGAATCAATGTGTGCGAAAGATGCTGGCTGGCGAAACAAATTTTAGCCACGGCCAAATCTTCGCTGGCAACGACAAACCAGGATTGGGGTTCGAGTGGATCGCCGCTCATAGTAATTGGAATCCTTTCTCAACGACATCATGCCACAGACCAAACGAACGGTAACGTTCATCACGCCATTTTGTCATGTCAATGGCAGCGACATCCACCGCAGGACGATCATGTAAATCGCTTACTACGCGAAAACACTCCAATCCCGGTCTGCTCAATCCATGATCGTCGCTGAGGACGACGAGTAAATCCACGTCGCTGTCCCATTGGGCATCGCCCGTGGCTTGGGAACCAAACAGCCAGACTTCGCAGACGGGCAATTTTTCGCGCAGAGCCAACACGGCACGATCGCAAAAAGCCGAAATCTCGGGTGCGAGATCGCTGATTGTGTGTGTGGCGGTGCTCATAATTTTTGTTTTTTTAAAATCGGCCAGTTAGGCGAGTGCAGGTTCGGCGGCTTCTTCGGTGACCCAGTCGTAGCCGCGTTCTTCGAGGGCGAGAGCGAGGTCTTTGCCGCCGGTTTTAACGATCTGACCTTTTACCATTACGTGAACGACATCGGGTATGATGTAATCAAGCAGACGCTGGTAATGGGTGATGAGAAGGATGCCGAGTTTGGGGCCGCGCAAGGCGTTGACGCCGTTGGAAACGATCCGCAAGGCGTCGATGTCGAGGCCACTGTCGGTCTCGTCGAGGACGGCAAATTCGGGTTCGAGCATCGCCATTTGCAGGATTTCGTTGCGTTTCTTTTCGCCGCCGGAAAAACCTTCGTTGACCGAGCGGGCCGTGAATTTGCGGTCCATTTCCAGCATGTCCATTTTGCTGTAAAGCCGCTTGTAATAAGCAGTGGCATCGAGTTCCTCGCCTTCCGGCAGGCGCGCCTGGATTGCGGCCCGGAGGAAATTTGCATTGGAAACTCCGGGAATTTCATTGGGATATTGGAAGGCAAGAAAAAAGCCTTTCCGCGAACGCACGTCGGGTTCCATTTCCAAAATGGATTCGCCGTTCATCAGAATATCGCCGCTGGTGACGGTGTAATCGGGGTGCCCGGCAAGCACTTTGGAGAGCGTGCTTTTACCGGAGCCATTCGGCCCCATGATGGCGTGGACCTGGCCCTTGGGTATGTCGAGGGAAAGGCCGCGAAGAATTTCGGTTTCGGGCTGGCCCGTGATGCAGGCGTGGAGATTATGGATGCTGAGTGTGGACATGAAAAAAGTGTTGTGGGTTAAGAGTTGGATTTTAAGAGCGAACTGGTTGCGCATTTTTTGCAGTAACCTTTCAGAGCGACTTCCTGATGGGTCACGACGTAGCCGTCGGGGAGAATAAATCCTTGTTGATCGCGTTCGGGGAGAAGGTCGATATCCTGGACTTCGTGGCATTTTTCACAGAAAAAATGCCCATGGTTATGCCGATTCGGGCAATAGCGGGTGGGCGCGCGGTCGAGGTTGACTTGTTTGACCAGGCCGCACTGCACGAGGGCTTCCAAGCTGTTGTAAACCGTGGCCAGAGAAATGGAGGGCATGCGATTTTTTGCCCGAATAAAGACTTCGGAGGCGGTCGGATGATCCCGTGTTTCGAGGAGGGCATCATAGACTTCGCGACGTTGACGGGTGAGACGAAGTCCGCTTTGCGACACACTCGCATCGTAGGGTTGGGCATCATTTTGTAGGTCTAAGGACATGACCACTATTCCCACAGTTTAGAATTAGATCAAGAATAATTCTAAAGAAGACTGTTTATTTGATCGTAACGTAAAATCCATCATTTCGTAACGCAATTGTTGGTTTTTCGTCGCGTGTTTGTCACACAGACATTGGATGTTGGTGCTGCTGGAACTTTTTTGAAGCAAGAAAGAGATGCCCTTTGGTCTCTGGAATGTTGTTAGCTTCGCAGGTTTCGGTAATGAAAAACCGCTCTCAACCTCAACTATTAATTATCTACCTATGAAAAACAACGTTCTCCGTATGTTCCGTTCCCAGACTTTGTCTGTGGCGGCCACCCTGTCACTCCTGGCTCTCGCTCCGTTCGCCGCCCTCGCGGAAGAGATCTCCATCCTTCACGTCGGCGACCAGGAAAGCTGGCTCATCTCCGCCCAAGGCAACTTGCGCGATAATGCCACTCAAAACATTTCGTTTTTCGGCGGGATCGACCGTCTGGCCACCACGATCAACACTGCCGCCACGGCTGCCACCTTGGCTAATCGATCCGTCATCAAGCTTAATGCGGGCGATGCCTTGCTGCCCGGCCCACGTTTGACAGCCAGTTTCACGAATCTAGGAACCGCTGCCCCCGATGGCGGACAGGACTTTTACGATACCATCGCCCTCCGCCAAATTGGCTTCGATGCCATCGTTTTCGGTAATCACGAGTTTGATCTCGGTGTGCCGACCGCAGCGCGTTTCGCCGACGTTTCGGGAGCTACCTACCTGTCGATCAACTTGGATTTCACCAAGGAAACCAATCTGAACACCCTGAGCATCGCTGGTAAAGTCGCTGCCTCCAAAGTCATCACGACCGCCGGTGGTAACAAAATCGGCATCATCGGCGTCACCACACCGTTGCTCCCGACCATTTCCTCTCCCAATACTTTGGCTTTGGTGAATGGTTTCGCTGGATTTAGCAACTTGAACTCGGAAGCCCAGAACCTCGCCGCACTCCTTCCCGTTATTCAAGCTGAGGTCAACCGCCTCCGCGCAGCCGGTCCAATCGGGGACGACGTGGATGCGGTAATCATAATGAGCCATCTGCAAAATTCCAATAACGAGCGCACCATCATGGTCCCCGGCCTCACAGGAGTCGATCTGGTCCTCTCCGGCGGTGGCCATGAATTGATGGCCGATGGCGCTGATCTCCTGATCTCTGGCGGTGTGGCTGCGACTTTTAGCACGCATCCGATTTTTGCAGACGATGCCTCCGCCAAATCAGTGCCCATTGTGACAAGTCATTTTGGCAACCGATATGTCGGCGAGCTGCGTGCCACGATCGACGACGTCACAGGTGCTTTTTCCGTCGATGTGCCTAATTCGAGAATGCTGCGCGTCGGCAACGGCTTAGTCGGTGGTGGCGATGCCACGCTCTTCACTAGCGTCGTAACCCCGGTCAATACCTTCATCGCAGCTCTCAATGCGCAGGTCATCGGCACCACTAACAACCGCCTCAATGGGGATCGTGCGGGTGCAGGAGCGATTCGTAATTATCTACCAGGCATCCGCAAATCGGAAACCAATCTGGGCAACGTCGTGGCAGATGCCATGCGCTTTGCAGGTAGCACCGAAGTGGCGATTCAAAACAGCGGTGGTATTCGCGCCGGTATCGCTGGACCGGGTAATGTTACCGAGGGCGATACTTTTAACGTTCTTACCTTTACCAACTTGGTAAAGGTCGCTCCGACGGTAAATGCCGCCCAATTAAAAGATATTCTTGAACACGGCTTCGGCGGCGGAAATACCAACAACATCGGAGGCGAAGAAGGACGTTATCCTCAGGTGTCGGGTATTCAAGTAATCTACGATTCCAGCCGTCCCGCCCGCACCAATCTCACTGTCGGCAGCGGCTCGCGCATACGTAAAATCACGCTGACAAAAAATACACCCAGCACAAATGATGACGTGGTGTTGGTCGATTTCGGCGTGATCGTCGATCCATTAACAACGTTCTCATTTACCACCATCGATTTTACCGCAGCCGGTGGAGATGGTTATCCCTTTATAGCCAACAATGTGAATTTTGTTAACTCACCCTTCACCATCACTTACCAGGCGGCCTTGTCGGAATACATTCAGACGCCCGTCGTGGACGGCGGTCTGGGTGGAATCATCAGTTCCATGAACAACCCGGAATACGGTGCTCAAAACATCTTCGATCGTGCAGGCCGCATCATCGACATGATCTACGCCACCACGGGGAACGACACCATCACTGGCACCACCGGGCGCGATCAGGTCGAAGGCGGACCGGGTGCAGACACCATCACCGCAGGCCTCGGTGCCGACGTCGTCTCAGGCGGCACAGGTGCCGACACATTTGTCTTCTCCTCTTTGCGCGATGCCGGCGACACCATCACCGACTTCACCGTGGGCGAAGATGTCATCAACCTCGCAGCAATCTTCACCGCAGCAGTCACTCCCGGAGTGCTCGGCGGAAACATCAGCTTCGTCGCCGTCAACGGCGGCGTCAGCATCCAAATCACCCTTGCCGGTCGCCGCACTCCGCTGGCGGTTGTGCAAGGTGTCACCGTCGCTCAACTCAACAACGCAGCAAACTTCAACTTATAAAACCTAACATTACCACTATCATGAAAAAAAACATAATTAGCACAATTCTTGGAACCTTTTTACTATCTAGTTCCCTTCAAGCACAAATTTCCAATGGAGATTTCTCAGTTAATCTGAATGGTTGGACGCTTAGTGGCGATGTAGGTTTCAGGAGCGGCGGAGCATTTCTAACCACGGCAGACATCGGCGAAACACCAAATAAAAACTTCTTTGGCACAAACACCACCGGCTCGTTTGGTCCATCGGGCCTGGAAGGCTTCTCTTCCTTAGCTGACGGCGCGCTTGACCCAGATTCAGCGAATAACATTTTTGCTTTTGAAGGTTCTGCACTTAAACAATCGGGAACCATCACCGCAGGCAGCACAGTATCCTTCCAATGGCGTTTCTATACTGACGATCTCACGAACGAAATCACTACAGCCGACTATGCCTATGTGGTTATTGATGACGGTAATACCCCGGTGTTTATTACTCTTGCAACCACTCTAGATGCCGCAGGAGCAGGTGCATTTTCTTACAATCGCACCACGAGTCTCGCCACCTTCAATAGCGCCGCCTATCTGGTCGATACTCCGATCACACTCTCTTTTGGCGTGGTTGATGTGGGAGACTTAGGGAATGCCTCCGCTCTCAGCATCGATAACGTTACCATCCCCGAGCCCTCCACCGTCGCCCTTCTCGGCCTCGCTGGTCTCACCTGCCTCTTCCGCCGCCGGTCCTCCTCCGCGGCCCGCTAATTACAATTATCTCCTTGTAAAAAGAAACCCCGGAGCCGCTCGTCGGTTCCGGGGT
>JBBRFA010000028.1:0-32787 GCA_038225185.1 Chthoniobacterales bacterium | reverse complement strand
GTGACCTGGCTCCACCGACACCACTCCGAACGTGGCCAGTCGCCGAAGCTGGAGGTCTGGCTGGAGCAGGCAAAAAGGGGCTGCTCTCCCCGGTGTCTCCACGGCTGAAGTGATGGCCATACTGCGCCAGAAGCAAGCGGCTCCTTATGATCGCGGACGATGGGCAATAGATATATCCCCTCTTGTCTCATGCACTTCTTCTGGTAATTTCGTTTTCATGACTCTCACGTTTACTGCAATTTCGAAGAAAGACGGCGACTGGTGGATCGGGTGGATCGAAGAGGTTCCCGGTGTGAACGCCCAGGAAAAATCGAAAGATGAGTTGATCTCTTCGCTGAAGGAGGTCCTCGCCGAGGCTTTGGAGTTCAATCGCACAGAAGCCCGCCAAGCGGCGGAAGATAATTATTCAGAGGAACTTGTGACTGTGTGAAGCGCAGGATTCTCCTCCAGCATCTTCAACAACACGGCTGCCGCCTGATCCGCGAAGGCGGGAACCACTCGTGGTGGGGCAATTCCTCCAAAAACAAGAGAGCATCCGTTCCCCGACACTCAGAAGTGAACATGCTTGAGGCGATCTCACCCAAATAAAAATCCTAAAATTAGAATCTGCGGAAACATTCGAAAAAACCAAAGCGGCAGCCCACAGAGACTCGGGGTGGCCTTTGTTCTAAATCGAAATGCTTGGAAATGAATTCCAATCTTTGCCAGTGTGCCAGACACGGGTAGGTTTTGCGGATGAGCGTTCTCGAATTGAAGCAGGAAGTGTCGCGCTAGAGCAAACGGCACCGGCAGGAATTGCATGCTTATCTCATCCGTCTGAAACATGAGACGCCGGAATGAAAGTCCACCGCTAAACGGTTGTCGGCGATGGAAAAAGGCAAGGCACTTACGCAGAACGAGCTCCTCTCGCGCCTATCACATCAAGCTGCTCATTGAGTTTGCCGCCGAATTTATGCCGCCATTGGCGCAATGACGCTACGTGGTTATGCTTTGATGAAATTTTGGCTGGCAAATTTGCCCTGGAGGATTTTCTGCGAGTCGGTGCGAAGCCATTGATCGAGGATGCTGCCGTAAATGCCACGAAAGTCGGTGGAGTATTTCAGGTCGCCGTGATCGAGGTCGGCCAGATTGGGGGCCGTGCCGTGGATGCCGGGAGCCACGGTGCCACCTGTGACGAACATCGGCGCGGCGGTGCCGTGGTCGGTGCCTCCACTGGCATTTTCCGCGACGCGCCGGCCAAACTCGGAGAAAGTAAGGAGCATCACGCGCTGGTAATTGCCTTGCCGCTGCATTTCGCGCACAAAAGCATTCATGGAGCTTCCGAGCGTCTCCATCAGCCGTTGATGCGTGCCTTGCTGGCGGTTATGCGTGTCGAATCCGCCGAGCGAAAGGTAATAAACGCGGGTGGATAACCCCCCGGCAATGAGGCGCGAGATGGTGCTGAATTGGTGCGCGAGGGCGTTGTTGGGAAAACCGGCGGGGGCGGGATTTTTTTCGAGAATCGCGCTAATTTTTTGGTGGCTCATTTTGCCATCGAGACTGGTGCGCCGGAGATAATCGAGTGGGCTAAGCTGGCTGGCGCTTCCGCCGCCTAACATGTCGATGGAACTGCCGCCCATGTCGGCATCCAGCTCTTCGCCATTATCGCCTCTGTCATTAAATCGGCGTTTGTTAGTCGGCAGACAGATGCCGGTGGGATTTGCGGCGGCAAACGACTGCGGCATTTCGTTGGTGAGGGCGACGCCCACGGAGGCGTCGCTGCCCTCGCACGCGTGGTCGAAGTAACGTCCCAGCCAGCCATGCCTGGCAGTCTGGTCCGATTCGGAGGCGGTCTGCCAGATTTCCGTGGAGCGAAAATGGGAGCGGTTGGGGTTGGGATAGCCGACACCCTGGATGGTGGCGAGGAGGCCTTCGTCGTGGAGCGATTTCAAACCGGCGAGAGCCGGGTGAAAGCCAAGATGCCCGTCGATTTTAAGCACTTGGCCGGCGGCAAATCCGAGGGCGGGACGTGCGCGGTGGTAAAGGTCGTCGGCATAGGGGACGAGGGTGTTCAAACCGTCGTTGCCGCCGGCAAGTTGCAGGACGACGAGAATCGGCGCGTCCTTGCCAGTGAGCGCTTGGGTGGAGGTGGGGGCGTCGCCCTCGAGGGCGCCGAAGGTGCGTTCGAGAAAGAGCGGGAGCGTCCAGGTGGCGGCGGCTCCGAGACCCAACCGGGCAAGAAACTGGCGGCGGGATTGAAGGGAGAAGTCGGAGTCGTTGGGCATGAGATTGGTGGGGGGGGTAAGTCTTATGGTTAGACGAGTTGGAATTCGGGGAGACGCATTATTTTAGCCAGCATCTCCCGGACGGCGTCGCGCGACATGGGTAGTTCGTAGCTCCCGGCCCCGGCAATGAGTTCGGCGCGGGTGGCTTGATCGAGCGGAACGGCCAGGAGACGTTCGGCGAGTCCATCGACTAACAAGGAGGCGTGATTGATCATGGCGTCGGTGACGATTTTCTCCAGGGGAACTTCCAGGCGTAACAGCCTGGCAGTGTCGCCAATGCCTGCCAGGGCGTCGGTAAAAAGGTGGCGATGGGCGAGGGTGGCGGTGTTAATCCAGGCGCGGTTGCCATCCCAGCCTTTGACATTGGGCGGGTCGAAAAGCATTTGGCCGAGGCTTCGTAAAATCGGGCGGAGAGCTGCGGCGGACGGGGAGGGACATTCCAGGGTGCGACAAGTCTGCGCGATCAGTTGCGCGGGGCTTTTAATTTGCGTGGCCATGGCTTTTTTGGTGTAAAATGCGCTGGAGCCAAACATTTCGCGGAAGACGGGTCTCAATTCATAGCTGGCTTGCCGGAAAGTGTGGGCAAGCGAAGAAATGAGATCGGGTTCCGGATCTTCATAAGCGTAAAAGGTCCAGAGTTTGCGGCAGATAAACTCGGCACAAACCGGTTGCTCGAAGAGGATGTCGATGATGTCGTCGCCGTTGAATCGGCCCTTTTTGCCCATGAAAACTTTTTCGCCGGAGTCGTGTTGTCTTTCGTTGAAGTCGAAATCGCCAACGAGTTGCCGGGTGCGATAGCCGGTGAAGGCGCGGGCGGAGTTTTTAATGTCGTCCTCGGAATAGTGGCCGATGCCGAGGGTGAAAAGCTCCATGAGTTCGCGGGCGAAATTTTCGTTGGGAGCTCCATTGCGACTCTGCTGGAGGTCGAGCCAGATGACCATCGCGGGGTCGCAGGAGATGGCTTTTACCAAGTCGCGGAAATTACCGAAGGCAAACTGCCGAAAAAGCTGGTTCTGCTGCCACATCATGTCGGTGCTTTTCACTTTTTTCCAACTCGTCGCAAAATGGCCGTGCCAGAAAAGGACAGCTTTTTCCTGCGCGGCGGAGGCTGGCCGAATCATTTGTCCCATCCACCAGGAGCGGACTTCGGAGAGTTCCTCCGCGTTTTGACGCAGAAGATCGCGCACCATTTTCTGGCGTTCCTCGTTGTCCATTGTGCGGAGTCGAAGACGTTCTTTGGCGAGCTTTGGCCCTGCCGTGAGTTCCGGGTTGGGCGCAGGTGGGGGCGGGGCGAGAAAATCGGCGATGGTTTGCTCGCGGCCTCTTTGATGGGCGGCTTCGATTTCTGACGGAGTGGCTCCAAAGCCTGCCCTCCCCAGCAAATGCGCGGCGGCGGCGGGATTCCAGGATAGGTTACTGGCGGGTGGAAGCATCCCATGGGTAACCTTGCGCACAGAGAAAAGTTGCGCGGAAAATTGCAGATTTTTTTCAGTCAGGCTCCGCTCGCAGATCCCAGGCGGGTGCGCCGCGATGGGTCTGGATGAAGCTGCTGGGGTCGAGCCAGCCACTGGTGCTTTCGCGGTAACCAGCTCCGATAAAAGGGGTGATGAAGGTGCGCATCTCCAGGTGTAAATGCGCGAGATACCGTCCGCGGGCGTTGCCAACGGTGCCGATGCGTTGTCCACGACGCAGGATGTCGCCCGAGGCTACTTCGAGTTCATCGAGATGTGAGTAAAGAGTCTGGACCGTGTTGCGCTGGCCGTTTTCGAGCCATGCCTGTTGCACGAGCACGACATGGCCCCAGCCGTGGGAGGGCCAGCCCGCGTAGAGGACGCGTCCGTTGGCCATGGCGTAAAGCGGGTCGCCGAGATCGGTGTTTCCACCGCCAATCCCGTTAAGATCGTCGCCGAGATGGCGATTTTCGGTAAAAAGCTGGGCGTTATAGGTCAGTGCGCCGTGGACAGATCCCATGGGAAAATCGAAGCGCGTGGCCAGCGGCAGCGTGGCAAGGGTGACGGGATCGATGGGAAAAAAACGGGCATCGGGTTTTCCGGTCGGAGGCACAGGACGGGTGGCGAGATAAAGGCAAACGACCAGCAAAACGAGCGCTGTGAAGGTGAAAAAGCGGATCAAAAAAACAGGCAATCCACTTTTTTGCTCCGCTGCAACCGGGTTCTCTGCGCTACCAGGCATGGGGGCAGGGTTTTCCATCGCGTTCTAAAAAAGTGCCGGCATCTGCGGGCGTAATTCGACTGGCGAGCGCGGCGAGAGCCGAGGCGGATTCGTGCGGGGTGAGGTTGGCGTCGGTGCCGCCCATATCGGTCTGCACCCAGCCGGGGGTGATGGCGACGACGGTGATGCCCTGGGTGGCGAGGTCGAACGCCATGGTGCGTGTGAGCATGTTGAGGGCGGCTTTGGAGGTGGAGTAGGCGTAGTAAAAGTGGGAGTGTTTGCCCGAGATGGAGCCTGCGGTGGAGGAAATATTCAAGACGCGGGCACGGGGAGATTGGCGGAGCTGCGGGAGAAAAGTCTGGGTGACGCGGGTGACTCCGATGACGTTGGTGGAGAAGGCTTCGAGAAGGTGGGCGGCCTGCCATTTTTCGAAAGGTTCCTCCCCTTCCTCGGGGAAAACGGCGGCGTTATTGATGAGAATATCGAGCTGACCGACCTGCGCGGCAGCGTGCTGAAGGGAGGCGTCGGAGGTAACTTCGAGTGGAAAAATTTGCAGTCGGTCTGGATGGTTGACCGCAAGTGCCTGCAAATCGTGAGCGGTGTCGGGCCGACGCGCGGTGGCGATGACGCGGTAACCGAGAGCGAGTAATTCGGAGACGAGAGCCAGGCCGATGCCGCGATTGGCTCCGGTGACGAGCACGGTTTCGGGTGGGGAAATTAATGGGTCCATGTGGTGTAAGGTTGGCGGGCGAGATGGGAATTATGATAGCGCCATTCGTGGGTGACTTCCTTTCCCAACCAGGCGGGGGGATGAAATGGGGTGTCGGCGGCGGGGAGTTCGACTTCGGCGAGGATCAGGCCGGCGTTGGCACCGAGAAATTCATCCACCTCGATGGTGAGATCGTGGTGCGGGATGCGGTGGCGGATTTTTTCGACGATGGCGCCGACCCCTTCGCTGGCGAGGATGGCAAGGGCGTCGGCAAGCGGAATGGGGTATTCATATTCTGCCCGGCTGATGCCATGCACGGGGCCTTTGATGGTGAGCCAGGCCTCGGGTTCGGCGATGCGAACGCGCACGGTAAAGGGGGGACCGCCAGCGAGATACCCCTGGCGCATGAGGCGACCGGGAGCACCGGAGGCGGTGCGCCATTCCGGGGAAAGAACGAGGAATTTGCGTTCGATTTCGGTGGCCATGATGAAAAAACGGGGGTGTTTTGGTGCTGGTGAAACCCGCGTCCGGGGCTAGTAAACGTCGCGTTTGTAGCGTTTGTCTTTTTTGAGTTGAGCCACGTATTCGGCGGCTTGCTCGGGAGTTTTCCCCCCTTCTTTTTCGATGATTTGATGGAGGGCGGCATCGACATCGACGGCCATGCGGGCTCCATCGCCGCAGACGAAGAAATGGGCGCCCGCTTCGAGCCAGCGCCAGATTTCGGCGGCTTCCTCGGCGAGCCGATGTTGCACGTAAATTTTTTCGGATTGATCGCGGGAGAACGCTGTGGTGAGTGTGGTGAGGACGCCTTTGGTTTGGGCGGCTTCCCATTCTTCCTGGTAAAAGAAATTACTGGCGGAATATTGTTCACCGAAAAAGAGCCAGTTTTTGCCGGTGGCTCCGCTGGCTTCGCGTTCCTGAATGAAAGCGCGGAAAGGTGCCACGCCCGTGCCTGGACCGACCATGATGACGGGCAGGGTTTTGTCCTCGGGGAGACGGAATCCTTTGGCGGTGTGAACAAAAACCGGGATTGTGGTAACGTCTGCGCGATCACTTAGGAAAGTGGAGGCGACGCCTTTGCGCTGGCGGCCTTTGGTTTCGTAACGAACGGCGGCGATGGTGAGGTGGACCTGATCGGGAAAGGCGTTGAGGCTGGAGGAGATGGAGTAAAGGCGGGGCTGTAATTTGCGCAGGCTGGCGACGAACTCCTGGGCGGTGAATTTTACCCCGGTGTATTCCTGGAGGAGATCGATGATTTCTATGCCCCAGAGAGCGGCTTCGAGTTCTTTTTTTTGTTCGGGAGCCAGGATGCTGGCGAGATGCTCGGCGGCGGGAGTCTGCGCGGCGAGCGCCTTGATGATTTCCTTGGAGGGAGTGGTGATGATGAAATCCGATATGAGAGCTGCGCGAAGAGTGGTGGGTGCGCCGTTGGCACCAGTGACTTCCTCGTCGCCAGTGAGATCGAGGGTGGCGATAATTTCGTCGGCCAGCGCGGGGTCGTTGGTGGCAAAAACACCGAGGGAATCGCCCACTTCGAATTGCAGGCCGGAATCTTTGAGCGAAATCTCAAAATGACGCGTTTCTTTGGCGGCACCGGGGCCTGTGAGCAGGCGATTGGCCGTGAGTTGGGCAGGATAAGGATTTTTACGGGAATAAAGAGCGTTTGGGTCGGCAGACATGAGAAGGTTAACTTGGCGAAATATTGAAAACGGTCAAGGAAAGAAAGGTGCGGAATGAAGAGTCATGTTGCGCGAGTGGCCTAGGGAGGCGTCTGATTTATAACGTGATTCGTTGGGTGCGGTGTCGTAGGTTGGGGCTGTGATTCGGTTTTATCTGCGCCTGGTTTATAGTGTTTTGCTGGTCTGTTTTCTGGGAACTGTTTGGGGAGGCGTTTATCTCTCGCGACAGGGTTTTGGCCAAAAATGGCGAAAAAAACTCTCCGAAGAATTTGCCTTGCGCGGGGTGGAAGTGGCGGCCAGACGGCTTACGCTGGATCCTTTGCGAGGGTTGGTGGCCCGCGATTTGCAGATTTTTCACGATCATCGCAGGCAGGAGGTGGCGGGCACAATCAATGAGCTGCGGCTCGATATCAATTACGCCCGGTTGCTGCGCGGCAGGCCGTTTCTCGATGCGCTCACGCTTCAGGATGCACGTTTTCGGATCAATCTGGATTCGGGTAGGCGGAAGAAAAAAGAAATCGTGGTGGAGTCGCTCGGCGCCCAGATTTTTTTTCGATCCAACCAAATCGAAATCAAACAACTCAGTGGAAGCGTATCCGGAGTGGAAGTGGATCTTTCGGGGGTGTTTTTAAATCAACCCACTGGGGTAAGGGGCGATTCACGGCGCGCTCCCTGGCAGAAACGGGTGCGCATTTCCGACTCGGCATGGCGGCGCTGGAAAGAGGTGAGCCTGGCGAAATCGGGCGGACGTCTCGAAGGGCGTTTTTTAAGCGATCCCACCCAACCCCGCGCTTTGCAAACGGCCGAGGTGCGCTTGTTTTTACCCGGTGGTGAATGGCGGCGGACGGTCTGGCGCGATTTGCGGTTGGAAGCGGATTTTGCCAAAGGCATCGCGACGATTCGTCGGCTGGAATGGAACGACGACGAGGGGGGTGCCTCGTTGAGTGGAACCTGGCAACCGGGTGGGGAGGGCAGGCTGGCCGGTCAAGCCACGATCAACCCCACTCGCTGGCTCCAGCAAACGGCTTTTTTTCCTGGGATTGAGATCGAGGGAACGACTCGTTGGGAGGGTGAATTTTCCTGGGACGAAAATACAAAAAATTCGCTACGCTGGATGGGTAAAGTGGAGGCGACCCAGGTGCGCTATCGATCAATTTCGTGGGAGAAGGTGGGGGGTCAGTTTTCTTGGGAAAAAGAGCGTTATGCGGTGCGAAAACTGGAATTGACCCAGGGATCGGGCACCGTCACAGGCGAGGTCTGGAAAGAAAACGGACGGACTTCGGGTGAACTCCTCTCCACGATCAACCCCAGGGTAATCTGGCAAAGTTGGCGGGAAACCCTGCCGACGCTGTTGCGCGATGCGGAATTTCCCGGTAATCCCTGGTGGAAACTTGCCTGGTCGGGGTCTGTCGATCATCCGGGGGATTGGGCGGTCAGGGGAGAGTGGATTCTAGGGCGGACGAATTTTCGCGGAGTCACGCTCACCAGCAGTCAGGCCACCTTTGAGGGCACCCCGAATCGGTTGCGGCTGGAGGCGCTTCAAATCACGCGTCCCGAGGGTCAGCTCACCGGGAATGGCGACTGGGACGGCGCGGCGGGCCGTCTGACTTTGCGCGATGTAAAAAGTTCGCTCAATCTCGTGGCGATTGGGCTGTGGCTGGATCGTTCGCTTGCCGAAGCCATGGAAACGGTGCGGTTGCCCAAGGGCACCGTTCTCACGGGCGAGGGCTGGCTGGAGTGGCAAAGGGGCGAATGGCATCGTGCCGAAGTGCAGTGGATTTCGGAGTCTGTCGCCACCCGCGAGATGCCCCTCCTGAACGGTTTGATCGAGGAATGGCCCTGGCTGGAAAGTCCGATTCAAATGCAGGCCACCGTGCGCATGGAAAAAAGCAGGCTGACACTGGATCCCTTGCGTCTTTCCCTCGACACCGAAGAAGTGCTCGGAACACTGGCCTGGGATCTGGCGGGTAAAAAAATTCTCGGCACACTTTCCCCATCACGCGGCGGAAAGCCTCTGGTTAACGAAAGCTCCTGGACGGATGTTCGCTGGCAGCCCGTGGACTAAATCGAGGGGCTGGTTACGGCCTCATCGTAGCAGGCCTCCAATGCGGCGATGCTTTGCGGCAGACCGTAATTTTCTTCGCTGCAAACCATGGCATGACGGGAAAAATCCGCATACCGCCCCGCATCCCTAGTTAGCTCCAGCAAGGCCTCCGCCAGCTCCGGCGCGGAACGCTCTGCCACCAGCAATCCGTCTTTCCCATGGGTCACCGCCTCGGGGATGCCCCCGTGGCGCGTCGCCACCACGGGTAGGCCGGCCATCATGGCTTCGAGCATGGCATTGGGCACCCCCTCCCGATCTCCGCTGGGGGTGGTCTCGCTGGGATGCAGAAAAAAATGCGCCCGAGCCATTTTTTGACTGAGTTCTGCGGGGGAAATCCAGCCCGTAAGAGTCACCGAATCGGTGAGCCCGAGCTGCGCGATTTTTAGTTCCAAATCGTGGCGTTGGGGGCCTTCGCCAGCAATAGTAAAGTGGGCCAAAGGCTGTTTTTTTTGGAAAACAGCAAACGCTTCCAGCGCAGTGAGCAACCCTTTTTTGGCAATGAGACGGCAGGCTTGCAACCCCTGCCAGGCACCATCGGCGGGGGGGGTGCGCGGACGGCGAACGAGTCCAGCCAACGGAATGGGGGTGCGATTGTGGCGCAGTTTTTCGGGCGGGCACCCCATTTCGCGGAGCCTTTCCAGTAGCGAGGCACTGCGCCCCAGGACGAGATTGGCTGAGGCAAAAAGTTCGGGCAAAACCCCGGCGGTTTCATTTTTATAGGCTGCTTCCGAGGCGTCCACCCCATGGAAGGAAATGACGAATGGCCCGCCCCAAGCCTGAATCATGGGGAGAAATTTCGCGGCTTTGTGGCCGTAATAAACGTGGAGTAACTGGGGCTGACGTTCCCTCAGCAGCGGAGCCAGATTGTGGGTGTGCCAGTCTCGCGGCGGGGTGTAACGGGTGTCCTCGCCGGGGGGCGGCCAGCGTTTTAAAAGGTGTTTAAGCCAGAATCGGCGCAGAAAATTTCCCTGGGGACGGAACTTGTTTTTGCGCATCACGGTAAGAGGCGAAAAGGGGAAATCAGCGGCCTGTATCCGCTCTTCGCAAAACACCTCCGTGTGCCAGCGTCGCAGGCTGGTGACCTGACGATAAACGCTCAACATTTCGGGTTTTAGAAAAGTGCCGCAGAGACTGATGACGAGCGGTTTCGGAGGTTCGATTTCGGGCATGGGCGTGTTATTTCAAACAAAAAAAGAGGGACGTTCAGTATTTTACATCCAGCGTTACTGCCGGGAAATCGTCGGTGCGAAAAGGCGACGCCGGGAGGCCTTCGCCATTGCTGAGATTGCCCGTGGGGTTATCCGCCCAGGCATAGCGAACGGCGATTGGTGCGCCGACTTTTGCCGAGGAAACCACGACGCGGTCCCCGTCGATTTTTGCATTGGCCCAGACCCATTTTTTATCTTCTCCGCAAATTGCAAACCCTTCCAATTCGCTACGCGGGCTGTTGCGAACGAGCGGGGCTGTCTGGCCGCTGATCAACCTTACGGGATATTTCTTCGGGATCGGTTGCGCGACGAGGCCGCCATCGGCATATTTGAAGGTTAGAATCGCCCGGCCGTTCTCGAAGGTGGCGGAATCGAGCATGGGGCCCGAATAACTGATTTTTTTACCGTAATCCCTGGCCAGGGCGATGCGGGCGAGTCGTTCGCCCACATCTTTTTTATTGATGGGATGTATGTCGTCGGATTCGCCGATATCGATCAACACTGCCATGCCGGTGTTTGGCAACGATAAGGTTTTTGCCTGTGCTTCGCGCAACTCGGCCCAGGGACTTTCCACCGGGGCGGAATTTTTGGCGGTAAAGTTTGCCAATTGACAGAAATAAAACGGGAAATCCCCCTGGTTCCATTGCCGCCGCCAGTCGTTGATGAGCAAGGGAAACGCGGTGCGATATTGCCAGGCGCGTGCGACGTTCGACTCGCCCTGATACCAAATCGCACCGCTAATGGCGTAAAACAAAAGCGGATGGATCATTCCCTGGAAAAGGAAGCTGGCCAGATACTGTCGCTCGGCTGGTTGCGGGGGAGCGACGGGAGCCGTGGCCAGGATCTCTGGCGGGAGGGCGGGGAATGCGACCTCGGTTTTCGCCAGCCATTCTCCGGTCAATACGATGTTACCCAGGGCGGGTTGTCCGAAAAAAACAGCGGGCGCCACGGGTTGAAACAATCGTATGGCCAGAGTGTTGGACCCTTTCTGGATCGCATCGCGGGGGACCGTGTAAGAGCCACCGCGACGAACGAATCCCAGGCCGGGAAAAATGTCGGCGGTTGTCTGGGCCAGCAGCTTTCCATTCCAATAGACGCGGTCGAATCCATTGATCGGGAGGATGAAACCGGGAGCGCTGGAGGGTGCCTCGGGAAAGATCACTTCCTTGCGTAACCAGACCGCGCCTGCCTCAGCCAGACCGGGAGCTTTAACCACGCCGGGAAGCAGCACTTTTACCCAATCCTGGGTGGAAAGATCGCTGGCGGCAAATGGGGGGGCATCGGGCGTTGGCGTGTCTTCGCGTTGATGTTTTTTTGTCCATTCCTGAAGATCTTCGACAAATGTTTTCCGGCGGAGCGGATACTCGGTCACCTGGGCCAACTGCCGTTCGCGGGTGGTCTGGAGATCGGGCACGCTGTCGATGGCATCCGGGCTGGTCCAGGCTTCGGAGGGGGTGCCGCCCCACGAGGAATGCAGGATGCCGATGGGGACCTGCAATTCGGTTTGTAATTTTTTGGCAAAATACCAGCCCACGGCACTAAAGTTGGCAGTGGTCTCCGGGGAGGCGATTTCCCAACGACCTTCCGTGTTGTCCAGGGGCTGGACGGAGGGGTTCTTTTTGACGGTGAATTGACGGATGTTTGCGTTGGCGGATGCGGCGATTTCCTTTTTGGCATTTTCGGTGAGCTTGAGGCTCCATTCCATATTGGATTGGCCGGAAGCGACCCAGACTTCGCCGATGAGGACGTCGGAGACAGTGATTTTTTGAGCAATGCCCTGCACGATGAGATCGAAAGGGCCGGGAGCGGATTTTTCCAGGTTGAAAATCACTTTCCAGCGACCATCTGGATCGCTCTGGGTGGAGACGGTTTGGCTGGCAAGAGTAACGGTGATTTTCTCCCCAGGATCGGCCCTGCCCCAGATGGGAGTCTGGGCACTTTTTTTGAGCACCATGGAATCGGAAATGAGGGCGGGAAGCTGGATATCTGCCAGAACCTGGCTGGCAGAAAAAAGAAGGAACAAAGAAACGGTGTGGAGGAAACCAGAAAAATTCATGCGACAAGAATGAGCGGGATAATAACGAAAAACCAGCGTAACATTGGTCAGGGTGGTACAACCCGGCGCGGGGTGCAAACCGGGTGGGAAAAATGCCCGGCGTTCTATTTGCCAGTCGAAGCGGAATAAGGCATTCTACCGGTTATGAAACAGCTCCTTCCATTTCTCGCCCTGGGTTTGTTGGGTCTGCCGTCACAGGTTTTCAGCCAAAATGCGCTGATTTTTCAATCCGATTTCGGGCTTAAAGATGGTGCGGTATCGGCCATGAAAGGTGTGGCCTTCCAAGTGGACCCCAAGCTACCTATTTTTGATCTGACCCACGAAATTCCGGCCTACAACATCTGGGAGGCGGCTTTTCGGCTCAAACAAACCCTGCCCTATTGGCCCACGGGCAGCGTGGTGGTCAGCGTGGTCGATCCCGGGGTTGGCACCGACCGCAAATCCATCGTCGCCAAGCTCAAAACCGGGCAATTCATCGTTACTCCAGACAACGGGGTGCTTACTTTTCTGGTCGAAAATCCGGGCATTGCGGAAGTGCGCGAGATTAACGAAAAAACCAATCGTCTGGCGGGGTCCGATAAATCCTACACCTTCCACGGGCGCGATGTGTATGCCTACACCGGGGCGCGACTGGCCACCGGAAAGATCACTTTCGAGCAGGTGGGACCTGTTTTGGAGCGTGAACCGATAAAAATCGCTTATACCCAACCTGCCCTTGGCGAAGGTGTGCTGCGGGGAAACATCCCCATCCTCGATGTGCAATATGGTAACGTCTGGACGAATATCGGCGATGATTTGTTTGAAAAGCTCGCTCCCAAAAAAGGGGAGGTTTTTCTCATCAAAATCTTCGAGAAAGACGTGGAAAAATATCTGGGCGAGGCACCTTATGTCGCCAGCTTCGGCGATGTGGCCGATGGGGCGCCGTTGCTCTATCTCAACAGTCTGCTGGAGCTTTCCATAGCCTTGAACATGCAAAACTTTTCAGAAAAATTCAAAGTCGCCTCCGGCCCGGCATGGACGGTGGAAATCTCGCGCAAACGTTAGAAAAAATCACCGGATGGACCATCGAAAAAGCTACGTGAGGCAACCATGGAAACCACCCGGGCGATAGTCCTGCGCAAGACGCGGCTCACCGAGACGAGTCTCATTGTTAGCTGGCTCACCGAGTCGCATGGCCGCCTCAAGACCGTGGCGCGTGGAGTAAGAAAAGCGAAGGGCGCCTTTGCCGGTCAAATCGACCTTTTTTATCTCTGCGAAATAGGCTGGCGGCAAAGTGGCAAAAGCGATTTGCACGGGTTGGTCGAAGCCCGGTTGGTGGAACCGCACGCCGCGATCCGCGAGCATTATTTGCGGTTATTATTTGCCTCTTATGCTGCGGAGCTGGTGGAGATGGCGACGGAGCCGGAGCATCCTGCGCTGGAATTGTTCGATCTTTTGCGACGCGCCCTCGGGTATTTGCAGGTGAACCATCCCAGTCGCAAAGCCCTGGTTTTTTTTGAGCAGGAAATCTGTCGCGCCACGGGAATATTACCGGAAAACGGCGAAGGCTTCGCGCGGGAACTGATGCGGCATTTTCAGCGCCTGCCCGATTCGCGACGCGAACTTTTGGAGGCGTTGCGTTAGGCTTTTGGGCTAGACTTTGCCTAAGACCGCGCAACTGTTAATCCCGCCAAAGCCAAAACTGTTGGTGAGGATGTGGTTCAGTTTTTTTTCGCGACCGACATTGGGCACCACGTCGAGGGCGCAGGCGGGATCGGGCGTCTCATAGTTGAGCGTGGGCGGGATCCAGCCATGTTCGAGGGCGAGGGCGCAGATGATGCCCTCCATGGCGCCAGTGGCTCCGAGGGGGTGGCCGGTGTAACTTTTGGTGCCGCTAATCGGGATTTTTTTTGCCAGCTCGGAGCCAAAAGCGGCTTCGATGCAGAGACATTCGTTGGCATCGTTCATTTGCGTGCTGCTGGCGTGCCCATTGATGTAATCGATCTGCCCGGGGAGCACCCGGGCATCGGCCAGGGCGTCCTGGATGGCACGAATGCAGGAGGCACCGCCAGGGAGGGGGGTGGTCATGTGGTGGGCATCGTTATTGAGGCTGTAGCCAAGGACTTCACCGTAGATATGGGCGCCGCGTTTTTTGGCGTGTTCATATTCCTCGATAATGAGGCTGGCAGCTCCCTCGCCCATTACGAAACCGTCCCGGTGGAGATCGAAAGGACGGCAGGCACCGGCGGGATCGCCCTCCCACTGGGTCATGGTTTTAATGAAGGCAAAAGCGCCGTAGGTGAGGGGACTAAGGGGGGCTTCGGCAGCACCGGCGACGATGACATCGGCCCAGTCGTCGCGGATGTAGCGCAGCGCCTCGCCGATGGCAACGGTGCCACTGGCGCAGGAGTTGGAGTTTGTCGTGCCAACGCCGCGCAGGCCAAATTCGATGGCGATATTCGAGTGGGCGGAGCCACCAAAAACCTGGAGGGCCAGCGTCTGATGGACAGCGCGCGGGCCTTTTTGGACGAATAAAGCGTGCTGCGCCTCGGCGTTGGAAATGCCGGCCAGGGCGGTGCCGTAGCTTACCCCGATGCGGTCGGTGGGCGAGTCGTGCGAGTAAGCGATCCCGGAGTCATCGAGGGCGAGTTTGGCCGAGGCGACCGCGAATTGAGCGTAGCGATCCAGGCGTTTGAGGCGATGCGGTGGAAAAAAGCGCGTGGGATCCCAGTTTTCGATCTGCCCGGCGCAATGGGCGCGATAAAGCGAAGTATCGAAGTGGGTGAGACGCGTGATGCCACTTTTTTGAGCGAGCAGCCCCTGCCAGAAGGCGCTTTTGCCAATGCCAATGCAAGTGATGGGGCCGAGACCGGTGATAACTGCGCGACGGCTCATGCGGAGGCTTTTTCGAGGTGAAGTTTCATGTGATGCAAAGTCTGGCTGGCTATGTAAGAGATAAAAAAGCCGCCGATGATCGGCTCGGCAATCGGGGCAAGTAAAGGGATGCGGAAACGCAGGGTGTGTAAAATTTCCACGCGCACACCTTCGTCGGTATCGGTAAAAGTCCAGACGACATCCATGCCCTTGGTGAAGGCTTTGAGGTGATGGAACCGCACTTCGAGGCGTTCGCGATCGATAATTTCCTCGCTCGTCCAGGCAATCGGGATGCCGGAGCGGTAGCAGGCCATTTTGACGATGTGCCGGTCGGTGCCGCGTTCCAAATAGTCAATGAAACGATAATGTGGTAGGATTGCCGGCCATTGGGAGAGGTCGGCGGCGGTCTCAAAAATGCGATCTTTGGGAGCACGAATAACGATGGAATTGCCGGTATGCATAAAATTACCTCTTTATACGCTTCACGTAGTGACAATACGCTTCATTGTTTTCAATAAAGAAATGTTTAAGGCGAAAAATCCGGCTGGCAGGTAGAAAAGAGCCGGGCGGGCCGGTCATCGTCGGGGCATTTTTTCCGCCAAATAAAATCGGGGCAATCGTCACGAACATTTCATCGACGAGATCGTCGGCAAGAAGCGATTTTACGAGCGTCGGGCCCCCTTCGCAGACGAGTGTGCGCACGCCATGCCGCATCTGGAGATCGTGTAACACCTCCCGGAGCGGCACGTTTTTTTCTGAAAAAAGCTGAAGATCGGCAACCGTTTGCAAGGTTTGCCGCACGGCCGCCGGCATGGCTTCGGTGGCATACACCACCGTCGGCGCAGCGGTGTTGGTGAAGACACGCAGACTGGCCGGGATGGCTCCGGAATTGGAAATCAAAGCGCGAACCGGATGCTCCGCCTGCCCGCGAGCCACGCGTTCCGCCCGCAAATCCTCGGCCGGAATTGTCATCGACATATTATCCGCTTCCGCAGTGCCCCGCCCCACCAGCAGCGCATCTCCCAGGGAGCGGATTTCGAGCAACCGCCGTTTGTCGCGCCCGGATGTGAAACCGGAAGGGGTAAGGTTCCTCGTAGAAATTTTGCCATCCGCCGTCATGGCAAAATTCGTCAGCACTCGGGGTCGTCGCATCTTGCCAATGAAGTTATCGGGAAAATCCCCCTCTAAAAAGCAGAAAATGGATTGCTGCCTCGCCTCTTTGCCCCTGGAGAGAAAGAAACTTGGCGAATCTTCCACATGTGCTACGCTCCTGACATGGAAAAACCCACGATCACTGCTTATCTCAAAACCCAATGCGGCTGGAGCGGTGGCGTCCGCGCCATCCTTGCCAAATACAATCTCGCCTACACCGAGAAAGACATCATCAAAAACCCCGCTTTTCGCTGGGAAATGGAGCAAAAAAGCGGTCAGCCTCTTTCGCCCTGCGTCGAAATCAACGACGTTATACTCCCCGATGTCTCGGGTGAGGAAATAGAACGTTACCTCCTGGCCGAAGGTTTGGTCGGCGAAAACAACGCCCCCGTGGACGTGCCGATCAATGCCGCCTGCTCCGATGAGCAGCATGCTGCCATGCTCAACGTCAAGTTCTAAAATCCCAGTAAGTTGTCTTTCGATCTGAAGTCTCTCTGGCGTCGAGTGCGAACCTTGCCGTTCGTAGCGACGCTTGCCGTGGCGATCTTTCTGCAAATCGTGGAAGAGCAGTTTCCTTTTTCCCAGTTCCCGATGTATTCGGGATTTTCCAACGAAACCACCGTGATTTATCTCACCGATGTCAACGAAACACTGATCCCGGTCCATCCTTATTTTCGTCTTAGCTCGGCCAAGGTCAAAAAAACCTTCAATACCGAACTGAAAAAAATCTGCCGGCAAAAAGGCTACTCGGAATCGGAGGCCACGCCGGAGGATCTCACCGCCGCCGGTAATCTCACCCTCTCCCACCTTGTTCGCAATCCGCGCGACGCCCGCTATCGCAAAAAACTCGACGAACACGGGCTGCGGATGCACCGCACCACGCTGCGGATGAATCGCAAAAAAGGTGACGACCACGGTTTTCAGCAAGACACCGTAACCGTGGGGGAATGGCGCAAATGATTCCCAAGCTCATCACTTACATCAAGGGGCTGCGCGAAAACGTCATCCCCCATGCAGGATGGGAAATGTTTCTCATGCGACTCTGCATGCTCTATCCATTTTACAGAGCCATTGGCCGCAAATTACCCAATGTGCAACCGCACCCCAACGGCCTGGCTCATTTTTTCGATCTCACCTTTCTCGCCCAGCCTGCGGTGGTCCAGGGGACGATGATCCTCAGCATAGTCGCCGCCTTTTTTTATGTTAGCGGCTGGCTGATGATCCCCGCTCTCACCGTTCTTTCGGTGGTCCTCATTTTGCAGGGGACATTGATCAATTCCCAGGGAGCCATCAACCACGCCCTGCAACTCCTAACCATGGTGGTCGTCGCCCAATGGCTGGTTTATATCTACGGAGCGGTGCGTCATTTGGGCAGACACCAAGCCCATCTCCAGGCGGTGCATTGGGCAAAAATCGTCATCGCCGCAAGCTATGTTACCGCAGCATTCAGCAAACTCTTTGCCAGCAGCGAATTCTGGATAGCCCGCGTGCCGTATATGGCGTTGCAAGTGATCAAATCCAATCTGCAAACCTATTACAACCGTCTCGAAGTAAACCCATCCTTCATTGCCGAAAAATTTCCCTACTGGGTGCTCGAATTTCCTAATGTCGCACGTCTTTTCTTCGGGGCCGGCCTCGCATTGGAGTTATTCGCCTTCCTGGCTTTGGTGAGTCGCGGCTGGGCGCTTTTTATTGGCATCTCGATGCTCGTTCTCCATTACACCATTCAAATCATCATGACTCTGGAGTTTAGACATCACGTTTATCTCCTCCTCATATTTTACGTCAACGCCCCCTGGCTTCTCTATGCCGGTGGCAAATGGATCGCAGATCGATTCAAGGGGCGGACGGTCCCGGCTTGATCGCATAAATTGCAAGACCTGGGCGCAGATAGGAATTAAATCCCGGATTCGCTTTCCAAACCTGCGGAAAATCAGAATCCAATTCCCGGTAAAAATCGGCCCGCATTTTTTCGGTGCCAATGTAACCCTCCGCCCGATTGTAACTCCGCAGATTTCCCAGGCCCACGATCACGTGCGTCACGCCCTGCTCTTGTAACTCGGAGATGGTCCCGAGATCGGCCGCAAACGAACGGGATTCCACCCTGCGCTTCCTCCAGGTGGGATCGGCCTGGAGTTGAACCACTTTGTCGGTGGCAAAAACCGCTTCCTTAGGCAATTTGCGCTCGATCCATTCGCGCATTTGCACACGACTATCCTCGCGAAACTCCTTGCGCGCCTTCCGAATGTCGTGCCCCGAAGTTAACACGAAAGTTCCCAGCAGCAGCAGCACCCCGCACGTCTGCATCCAACGTGATTTTCCAGTCCACGCCTGCAACCATGCGGCCAAACCGATGCAGCCATTTAAAACAAGGAAAGCAAGCGTCGGCAGGAGATAACGATCGGAGGCTTTTGGCCAGAAAAGCAACAAGGCTAAATAAAAAAAAGGGAAAATAAACGTAAGCAGACCAGGCCATGAACGAAAAGTGCGATCAACCATCCATCGGCCCAGCCATGCCAGCAAGCCGAGCATCACCAGCGGTGGTGTCAGCGATACCGTAGTTCTAACAATTCGCCAGTTCGGCAGCGCGGTTTCTGCCACCTCGGGCAGGGTGGTCTTGGCAATCTCCCTCGCCAACCCAGCCTGTAAATTTTCCATTGCCCAAAGCGCTGGATGATTGAAAAGCAACCAGGCAGACGCGATCCCGAGCAAGGTAAAGCCCAACCCCTGCCAGCCTGTCCGCTGACGCTGTGCCATCACCATGGGCAGGGCAAAAATAAGGACCACCACACCAGCGTATTTGCCCGACACGGCCAGTCCGCAGCCGGCGCCCAGGGCAAAAGCGCTTACCCGGCCTGGCCGCTGCCAAAACCAGGCCAGGGCCGAGAAAGACGCAGCCAATCCCACCAATAACGCCGGATCCTCCTTAAAATAATGCGCCAATTCGTAAAGCTGCGTATTGGCCACGAGGAAAAGACCCGCCATGGCGAAACCCGCCCATCCTGTCCATCTGCGAGCTAGATTAGCAAGAAGCACGACAGCAGCGGCGGCAAACACCGCGCTGCACCAGCGTCCCGCGATCACCACCGCCTGGGGATCGGATTTTAGCCCGCCCCATTCCGCCACCCAATTGGCGGTGGTTAGCAAAAGCAAAGGATGATAGTAGAGACGTTCGCCGGTGATGATTTGCTGCACCTTCACCGGCTCATCGGGATGATAGGTGTAAGGGAACCGGTTGTTTTCCGAGAAAAAAAACAGTGCCACTGCGCAAGCGAACAAACTGGCCAGCCAGACGTAAGTGGTTTCCCTCCTATCAATCATGGTGCGATGCGAATGTCGTAAAGTTCCATGCCCGGATGCAGGTAGATATTGACACCGGGTTTGGTCTGCCAGACCTTTTTTCCCACGGCAAACAGCGTTTCGTAAAACTCCCTGCGCCGCAGAAAATCCGGTGAACTCCCGGCCGTGGGCAGAAATTTATCGTTGAAAAACCGGGCATAGGATTGCCGGCTCACCGCGACATGGGTCACGCCCCGGTCTCGGAGTGATGGCAAATCGCCCAGGTCGGCGACGAATTCCGATGTTAGCACGACACGCTCCGGCCACCTGCCCCCGGCTTGCAAATCGACCCGCCCGTCGCTCGCGATGGCAGCCCGGGGCGGCGTATTCGCATCGATCCAAGTGCGCAGGCTCGTGCGGGCATCGTGCTCGAAGCCCTCTTTTTGCACCCGATACCCATCCGCGCTGGAAAGCACCGCCCAGAGCGTGATGCCACCCGCGAGACATCCGACCAACCATCTTCCCGGCAGTGCGTGTTTACCTATTTGTTGAAAAAGCAATCCGCACCCCACCGCGCAGGCCCAGGTGAGCAAAACTTGATTCGGCAAAAGATAACGCCCGGCGGTTTTTGGCGAAAAAGACAGCACGATGAGAAAGACGACGGGAAACAAAAAAATCAGCCAGCGCCCCAACGATTGCTTTTTTAGGGAGGCAACAAACCAGCCGCCAAACACCACCGCCCCCGCCCAGATGCCCGGGGCGGTGGAAGCCCACATTTTATGCAAATACTCGGCGTGCGGCACCGAACGTCCCTGCCCCCGATGCCCGCTTGTCGCTCCGCTCATTTCGCGCTCCAAGCCTTTTTTAAAGTCTTCGAGGCGCAAGAGAATCGGGAGATTGATCAACAGCATCGGCACGATGAATCCGCCCAAAAATCCGGACCAAATGGCCAGCGAACGCCCTTTTCCCCGCACCACAAGCAGCGGCAGGGCGAGGGCAAGAGTGATTACCCCGAGATACTTGCCCGAACTGGCCAGGGCACACCCGAACCCCAGGAAAGCTGCGGTCTTCCACCCCGGCGACCGATCAAAAAAATCCACCGCAAGCAAGGTCACAGCCAGACCCAGGAGTAACGCGGGGTCCTCCTTAAAATAATGCGCCAGTTCATAAGCGAGAGGATTCAGCGTCAGCAAAATGCCCGCGATCAGCCCGCCCGGCCAGCCTGCCCAGCGAGCGGCCAAAGCGGTCAGCGCGACCAGGGCCAGCGCGGTAAATGCCGCCGAGACTGCCCTGCCCACAAGCGCCGCCAGCATCGGATCGCTCGGGAGTCCACCCACTTGAAACACCCGATTCACCGTCTCGATCAGGAGCAGCGGATGAAAAAAATTGCGTTTCCCGGTCACGATCTGGCGCACTTTGGTATCTTCATCGGGGTGATACGTGAAGGGGAAATCGTTGTGCCGAGTGTGCGAAATAAAAATCCCGACCCCGAGCAGGCAGAGCAAAAGAGCTGGCAACCAGACACGCAGAGCGGGACGAAAAAAAGCGACAGGCATGTGACGGATTGTAATTGTCCCCGGTTACAGCCCGATCGTAAAGCGGATTCCCTTTCGTTAAAAACCGATGTCCCGCAGGCGGTCTCTTTCTCTCTCGGAAATGCTCGCCAAACCTGCTGCTTCGGGCCATTTTTTATGCTTCCATGACTTCCCTGTTTTCGTTTTTCCGCCCGCAGGGGTCCGCCCCGGCACAGGGCAGGAGTTTTTCGAGGCAGGAATGGAAAACTTGGTGGCTCCTCTGCCTGCCCGCTTTGTTGCTGGGGGGCTGGGCGCGCGTCACGCTGCTGGCGGGCTGGGGCGATGGCTTTTATTTTGGACCCGACTCCGAGGGCTACTGGCAGGCGGTTTACGGTGTCTTCAACGGCGGCGGATTCGACGTTTCGCCAAAGCGCCCCTGGGGCTATCCGGCTTTGCAATTGCTTTCGCAATTTGGCCCGGTGAGTCCGGGTTTCACGGGAGCATTGATCCAGCATGCGATTGGGTTGCTGGCGATTTTTCCGCTGGCCGCCATCCTGCGACGGCTGATCCCCGAGTGGCGCTGGTTTTTGGTGCCGGTAACGGTCGTTTTTGCGCTCGATCCGCTCCTGAATTTCTGGGAGCACATTGCCATCGCCGATTCGTCCGTGGTCACCTTCGCCCTCGCTTTCGGCTGGGCATCCGTCGTTTACTGGCAACGTCCAAGCTGGAAAATTCTGCTCCTGGCGTTGTTTATTATCTTTCTAACCATGGCCATCCGCCCCGTCGGACGCACGTTGTGGGCGGGACTGCTCCCGGTGATCGTGCTGGCACCGGTTTTACCTTGGAAAAAAAGAGCATTGCACGTGTCTTTGGCCCTGATTTTTATCTTCCCCGCGATCCGACTTACCAAGGTGCGACAGGGCGATGATCTGCTTTTTGGCTCGGTGCTGCCCTTTGTTAAGATTGATGGCGAGCCGCATGCCGCGATTCGCAGGGAATTGTCTCCGCAAATCCGCGAGGGCCGCGCCAATCTCTGGGAATATGTGCGCACAGGTCAGAAAGAGGTTTTTCTCATTACCCTGGGCACAGAGGATGTCTCGGCGGTGGCGCCGGAGCTGGCTGCCTTGAAAAAAGATCGTCCCGCCTTTGCCCTGGTGCGGAAGGAATTGGCTCGGGAGGCGATTTTTTCCCATCCCCTGGGCTGCCTGCAAATCACTGCGCTCAAATTAATCTCCGTCTGGGCGAACGATCCCAAGCAACTCCGCATCCGACCGGCGCGGTTCCTCAGCATTCATCATAAATTTCTCGTCGAAAGCCTCGAGGAAATCGGGCCGGGATTTCCCGCCTGGTATTTGCGCGATCCACGGGCAATCGATTCCGAGGGCATTCGCACGGTGTTGACCGAGCGCATTCGTCCTGGACCCGTCGGTCAATTTTACGCGACTATCTTTCCCTATCTGGAGAGATTTTATCACTTGTATCATCTGCCGGACGCTCCGCGTCTCACCTGGCCGGAACACCCCTGGCCACTGCTCCTGATGTTGGTGGGAATCGTCGGCTGGTGGTTTGTCGGAGGGAGTTCGGCGTTGCTTCCCCTCCTCTTTATCAATGGCGCTTATCTCGCCCTTACTTATGGAGTGGGGCGTGCGGTGCAACGTTACCGGCTGCCAACGGAATATTTTGCGATTTTAGCAGTGTTTCTCGGTGTCCTCGTGATCTGGCGGATTTTTCATTCCCTGCAAAAAAACGGCTGGCGCTGGCCTCTCGAAGGGATTCAACGTCGGGCAGTTTTTTTTGCCCTGGGCGGGCTGGTCAGCTATGGGCTAAATCTCGTCCCTTATAAACTACTCACGCTCGGCCTTTCGTGGGCACATTTTCCCGCCTATGCCGTGAGCCTTACATTTGTCACGGGGCTGATGTTTTTTTGGAATTACCGCATTAATTTTCCCACTCCCGAAGCCTGGGCAGGATGCGCCGGACGTTATCTCTCGACCACGGCGGGTGCCTGGATCGCCAATTTCCTCGCCGTCGCCGCCTTGCTTCATCTCCTCCCGGTGGAACTCGCGATTTTTATCGTGGGATTTCTCGTTGCCCTGTGTAAATTCCTCATCTACCACCGCTGGGTCTTCCCACATCGCCAAGCTGTCCTGTGAATTTATCCGAACTCTCCGTCACCGTCCTCATCCCCGCCTATAACGAAGTCGATGCCCTGCCCGAAACGGTGGCGGCGGTCTCCGCACACGCGGGATTGGTAAAAAATTTCGAAATCATCGTCATCGACGATGGTTCCGACGATGGCACCGATAAAGTAGCCGATGCATTGCCCGTCCGGGTGATTCATCACGAACGCAATCAAGGCTACGGTGCTTCCCTCAAGGATGGACTTCGGGAGGCAGCCTACGAATGGATCCTCATCATCGATGCCGATGGCACCTATCCCATCGATCAAATCCCGCGTCTGCTCCAGGAATGCGAGGGCTACGACATGGTCGTCGGCGCCCGCACAGGGGAAGTCGTCGAGGTGCCGCTCCTGCGCAAACCCGGAAAATGGATCATCACCCGCCTGGCGGAATACCTAAGCCAGCGCAAAATCCCCGATCTCAACTCCGGCCTGCGTCTTTTTAGCAAGGAAGTCGCCCTCCGTTTTTTCACCCTGTATCCCGACGGCTTTTCCTTCACCACCACCATCACTCTCGCGATGCTAACCAATCGTTATCGCGTAAAATTCCTCCCCATCAACTATCATAAACGCATCGGGAAAAGCTCGATCCGTCCCATCCGCGATTTTACTAACTTCACTCTGCTCATCATTCGGATTTGCGCCTATTTCAAACCGCTCAACGTCTTCATTCCACCCGCACTTTTCCTCATCGTCATTGGTCTGGCCAAAGGAACGCTCGATTACTATCGCCAGGGTTATCTCGGTCTCCTCGGAGTCGGACTGGTCCTAACCGGCATCCAAATGATTTTCATCGGATTGCTGGCCGATTTGGTCGATCAACGAATGAAAATGTAAGGCCGCATGGCAAGTCGCCAGTTTAGATCCATCGTCGAAATTGACCCCGCAACTACTTAGATTTGGAAAAACCACGGATCGTCAACGGTAAGCACAAATCAATCATAAACCAGGATCAATCATCTCTTTTAGTGTCACCTAGTGTCCATCTATGTTTAAAATAAACGCAGTGAACTTTGGAGAATAGGTTTATTCCGCATCGAGCGCGGTCAACTCCTCCCAGCGCGCGTAAAGTCGCTCGACTTTTTCGCGCCCTTTTTCCAATTCCTCCAGCATCCCGGCAATTTCCTGCGAACGGGTAACGTGTAATTGAGGATCGTCCAGCAATTTCTCCAACTCCACCAATTTCGCCTCCGCCGCATGGATGGTTTCCTCCATGTTTGCCAATTCACGCTTTTCCTTGTATCCCAACTTTTTGCCTTTGCCTCCCCCCGGCGGAATCTGTTCCGGCGTTTTTACAGGCGATTTGACGGCTGCCGGTGTTACCTCCCGATCACGGGCCAGACGCGCCGCGCGTTTCTCCAGATAATAGGAAAAATTACCCGGCTGCACCACCACTCCCTTATCCTCGAAGGCCACGATTTGATCGCAAATTCGATCCAGAAAAAAACGATCATGGCTCACCACCAGCACGCTTCCGGGAAACCCGGCCAGCGCTTCCTCCAGCATTCTTAAACTAGCCAGATCGAGATCGTTCGTCGGCTCGTCCAGCACCAAAATGTTCCCCCCACGCTTAAGCACTTTGGCTAACATCAATCGCGCCCGTTCCCCCCCGGAAAGTTTATCCACCCGCTCGCTTACCCGTGCATCCGAAAAAAGAAAACGCCGCAAATAACCGCGCACACTCAGCTTTTGCTCGCCGAAACTTACCACCCCGTCCGTATCCTCCACCTCCTCCATCACCGTGCCCGTGCCCGTGAGCGCCATCCGCACTTGATCGATGTAATTGAAAACAATTTTTTTGCCAATCACGGCCGTGCCGCTGTCCGGTGCGCGCTCCCCCAGGCAGATTTTTAACAACGTGGTTTTTCCCACCCCGTTGCGTCCCACCACCCCGGTGCATTGACCGGCCCTCAACGATAAACTCACATCCTTGAACAACCATCGCGCTCCATCGCCGACACACGCGCCCGCATCCGATAGCTCCACCCCGATGTCGCCCATCTTGGGCGGCGGCGGTATTAACAAATCCATCTCGCGCTCCTCCGGCGGAGCCTCCTGCCCGGCAATCTCGTAAAATTTATCCAGCCGCCCCCGCGATTTCGACCGCTGCGCCCGGACTCCAGCCCGCACATATTCCAGCTCCGCCTTGATGAAACGTTGCCGCCGCCTCTCCGATTGCTCCGCCACCGATTGACGCACCGCCTTGGCCTCCAGATACGCCGTGTAATTGCCCGGATGCGAAAAACACCGCCCTTCCGCCAGCTCAATGATCCGCGTCGCGATCACATCCAAAAAATAGCGATCATGCGTCACAAAAATCACCGCTCCCGCGAAATTCCGCAGATAATCCTCCAGCCAGCGAATCGATTCCGCATCCAGATGGTTCGTCGGTTCATCCAGCAACAGTAAATCCGGTTGCCCGACCAGGGCGCGACACAGCGCCACGCGCCGCTTTTCTCCACCCGAAAGTGGCCCCACCACTTTGGTTAGTTCCGGCGCATCCAACGCCGTCGCAATCGCCCGCACCCGTGCATCCAGATTCCAGCCATCCGCATCCTCGATAGCGTGCAACACCTCGGCGAGTTCCACCTCCGAACCATCGCCTTCCTCATAACGTCGAATCCATTCGAGCACATCCGCCGCGCCCGCCTCGATGTTCGCCTGCACGGTTCGCTCGCCGTCCAACTCAAATTCCTGCGGCAAATAACCCACCCGCAGTCCCCGGCGACGCGAAATTTCCCCCGCATCGGCCTGCTGCTCTTGCGTGAGAATTTTTAGCAAACTCGTCTTCCCACAGCCATTTCGCCCCACCAATCCCACTTTTTCCCCCGCCGCCACCGCCAGCGTCACGCCATCCAGCAAACGTTGCGTGCCATAGACGAGGATCAATTCATTGACAGAGATGAGAGCGGGCGCGGCTTGGGACATGGGACGCGTAATGTAGGGCAAACCAGCCGCTTGTAAAAACTTGATTCACTTTCATTCTCCGCTCATTATCCCGAAAAAATCATGTCTTCTCTCACCCTCCCCAAACCTCTCCCACGCATCGCCCGTTTCGAAAATCTCGCCTACGGCCTCTTCCTGCACTGGGGGCTTTACTCCCAACTCGGAGCCGGTGAATGGATTTTTCTCAACCGTCAAATCCCCAAAAAAGAATACAACAAACTAACCTCCACTTTCACCGCCGCCGATTTCGACGCCCGCGCCTGGGCGCGTCTCGCCAAGGCTGCCGGGATGAAATACATCACCCTCACCACCCGGCATCACGAAGGGTTTTCGCTCTACGACACACGCGGACTTTCCACCTTCGACGCACCGCATTCCGCCGCCAGACGCGATCTCGTCGCCGAATTCGTCGAAGGCTGCCGCGCGGAGGACATCGTCCCTTTTTTCTATCACACCACCATCGACTGGCAATGGTGGAAAAAAATCTCCCACCCCTTCCAGGCCGATGGCGGACCGGAATTTGCCAAATACCTCGACTACCTCCACGCCTCCATCGAAATCCTCTGCACCCAGTATGGAAAAATCGGAGGTCTCTGGTTCGACGGCAACTGGGCGCATCCCAAGGCCGATTGGAAGGAAGACCGCCTCTACGCCCTCATCCGCAAGCATCAGCCCGAGGCACTCATTATTAACAATACCGGCCTGGACGCCAAAGGGGTCCTCGGCCATCCCGAGCTCGATAGCACCACTTTCGAGCAAGGACTTCCCACCCGGCCCGACCGCCGGGGATGGAAAAAATATCTCGCAGGCGAAATGTGCCAGACCCTCAACGCCCACTGGGGTGTGGGTGCCAACGATTTCAACTATCTTTCCCCCGCGCAAATCATCGAAAATCTCGCCCTCTCCCGCAAAGCCGGAGCTAACTACCTGCTCAATGTCGGCCCCACCGCCCAGGGCGGCATTCCCGAATATGAGGCCGGAACTTTGCGCCGCGTCGGAGAATGGGTCGCCTTGTTTGACGAAATCATCCGCCTGGGACGTCCCGTGGACGGGTTGCAATGCACCGGGCGCGATTTCCTGCTTAAGTTAGGAAAAAAGTTTTACTACTTCGCCTTTAACCTCAACATCCAGGGCAACGACCATGTCACCGTCGCGCAAGGGCAGGCCGGTCCACGCGCCTTGTTAGGATTCAAGTCTCCCGTAAAATCTGCCCATTGGCTGGACTCCAGGGAAAATCTAACTTTTACCCAAAACACCGACACCGGCATCTTCGCCCTCAATTGCACGGCTTATCCTTATGGCACGCAACTCGTCGTCCGCGTGGCAGAACTCGCCACCTAACCCCCAATCGTCACCGTGGGGCAACCCATCACGATGATTCCGCCGTGAGCGGTCATAACCGTCATGCGCGCGGCGGGTTTGCCACCAATCATAACTGTGGAAGATCCTCCGGCAATCGCGTCCGGAGCTCCGGCGCAAGTGCATTGGGTTAATGCCACCGCCGCAGGTGTCCCACCGATCAAGACCGTTGGCACACCGGGAGGAAGAATCAGGCCTCCAACGTGCGGTTTTACTCCATCGGGCAAATGTGGATCGCCCACCCGAGCCGTAAAAAGGGGTGCTCCAGCCGGTGGCGACGCCGCCGTGAACGAGGCTTCCGCAGTTTTCTTGGCAATTTCTTCGGGGGATTTTTCTTTAGCCATACTTACAGCGACACGACTTCCAAATCCCTGGAGTCAATGGAAAAGTCTCATTCATCCATTTCATCCCCCACCTTTTACCCACTAAAAAAAGCTTCCAGAACGGCACTGCACCGCAAAATCCGGACTTATTCGTTAGATCACTTAAAATTTTCCTTGCCATGCAATCCCGCATTCCGCTAAACCTACTTAGTTGTTATGAGCATTTCCCTTGGGCTAATCGTTGGTTTTATACTTTGGTTCCTCGTGCGCTACCTCGCGGCAGGCATTTACACCGTCAATCAAAACGAACGCGCCGTAAAAACCAGCTTCGGACGCGCACAACGCCTTGGTAACAGCACCACGCTCAACGATCCCATCGCCCAGGGCCTCACCGACGAGGAAAAATCCCGCTACACCTATCCCATCGTGAACGTCATCTCCTCCGGCGGTCCCTACTTCAAATGGCCCTGGGAAAAAGTCTATAAAATCTCCATCGCCACGCAGACCGTCAGCATGGCTTACGATCCCGAAACCCCCGAGGCCAATCAAAACGGCACCGTGCTCGAAGCCGTCACCAAAGATCAACTTAACACCGGGCTCACCGGGCAGATTCGCTACCAGGTCGATGAACGCAATCTCTACGCCTACATCTTCGGTGTTAATACTCCCATCGTGCATGTGATGGGTTATTTCATCAGTATTTTGCGGGAGCGCATCGCCAATTTCGAGGCGCCAGATCGCACCGCCGCCAGCCCCGAGCAATCCGATACCGCCGCTGGCATGGCCGGCATCTCCATTAACGATCTTCGCAAAAACCTCCGCGATCTCAACGACCGCATGGAAGCCGAGAGCACCACTTCCGCCGCCCGCTACGGCATCCGCCTCGAAGCCTCGCTCATCACCGGCATCGATCCCCCGGCGGAAGTCGAATCCGCCCTCGCCGCGATTAACACAGCGCACAACCACGTCTCCTCCGACGTGAGCCTCGCCCATGCCTCGGCCGATCAAAAAATCGTTCTCTCCAAACGCGCCGTGGAAATCGAAACTCTCAAAGTGCAGGCCGAGCTCGAACCCCTCATGGCGCTTGCCGAGCAATTGCAAATCCTCAAAGACAAAGGCAACAACGCCCTCGAAGCTTATCGGCGCAGTGTCAAAATGAAACTATTCGACAACGCCCGCCGGGCCATCGTGGAGGTGGAACGTGAGTAATTTCGCCGCCTTCCTCATCTCGGTCACCGCCGCCTTTTTTGGCATGTTCATCGTCGCGCCCCTCTTTTTCGCCCTGCTCCGCGCCCTCGGCGGTTACGTCATCGTCGAGGAACGCCGCGCCCACGTTTATGTGCTCTTTGGTCGCGTCATCGGCATCATCGACGAACCCGGCATCCACATTCTCCTCTTTAAACTCGGCCCCGCCGCCTTCATCGTCCATTGGCTCGGCAAATGTCACGTCCTCGACCTCCGCCTCGATCAACTTTATCTCCGCAGCCAGCCCGTCAACTCCGAGGAAGGCGCCCCCATGGGCATCGGCATCTGGTATGAAATGTTCATCAGCGATCCCGTCGCCTACCTCTTCCGCAACTCCAACCCGCGCGGCTCCCTCGCCGCCAACGTCAGCAGTGCCACCGTGCGTTGCCTCAGCAACATGAAACTCGGCGCCATGTTGGAAAATCGCCATCAAATGAGCCAGACCGTGCGCGAAGAAGTCACCGCCACCTCCCAGGAATGGGGATTCAAGCTAGGCTCGGTCTATATCCGCAAAGTTCACTTTCGCGATTTTGAAATGATCCGGCAGATCGAAAGCAAAGTCGTCAATCGCCTTCGCCAGGTCACCTCTGCGATCAAACAAGACGGAGCCAACCAGGTCAGCGTCATCACCAGCACCGCCGAGCGTCAGGCTGCGGTGGAATTTGCCAAGGCCGCCGCGTTGCGACCGCAAATGATCGGAGGAGCGTTGGAAAAAATTTCCCGCGATCCCAAAGTGGCCCAGGTCCTCTTCGACGTGCTCGAAACCGAGCGCGTCCTCAACGGTAAAACCGAAGTGATTCTCGTCCCCCGCGGCAGCGGCTTGCTTCCCCAGATTTTGGCATCCGAAAAATTCAGCACCGTCCCGCCATCCCTTTAAAAACGGCGTCCCAGTCGCCGAAGTTGCCCGTCGCGTCCTTCCCAACCGAAACTAAAAACCCAGAAAAAATCGGAACTCTTTCGATCATTTAGAGTCTCTTTCCGGGCACACACATCTAGATCTCATCCGATTAGACTTATTCTCGAAAGTAATGAATAAGAAAACGGCGGCTCACATGCCGGGGTGGGTGCCCATTCTGGCTGCCGAATCTGGTATCCTGCCCAATTCTTCTAAAAATTATTGCGTAAGATAAAAACCCGGCCACCCGCCCCGAGATTTTTTTGATCGGTTAGTTTTGGGAACGGGTCTAAGCGGCAGGTCAATCTATTCGATGCCCTTGTCGTAACACCGCCCACCGAGCTTTACGCGAAGTCGCAATCCTGCTATTTTGCTTGATATAAAAACCGAACTCATCACGGTTGATTCCATTATCTCGGGCGGCACACCTGTCTCTAAAGGCTCAAGCTTGCCCGTGGAAAAAGGAAAATGAAAAGATGGCGAAAAACGCGAAACCAAGCTGAAATCAGGGGTTTGAAGCTGCTTGATGATGCGATTTTCATTTACCTTGCGGGTGAGAATTAAAAACCGATTAATTTTCCTGCGGAATCGTGACCGGTGGATACGCCGGGAGGACGATTTTACGAGAATGGGACACGGAGGCCCCGTTGACGCGCGAGAGGCAATTGATCTTCATTAAATATGAGGATTGTGCAGGTAATAAAGTAGCAATGTGCGTTGACGCTTTATTCTCTTCGCAGTAATTTTGGCCATGGTTCAAAAAATTATAATCATTGGCGGTGCCCAAGGAATCGGACTCGGGATCGCCAAATCTTTGCGGAAAAAGGAGCGGGGATCGTCATCGCAGACTCCCGCGAGGAGGAGGCCCAACTTGCTGCGGCAAAGCTCCTTGAATACGGCGCCGATGAAGCTTACGGGATTCGCTGCGATATCACAGATTATCAACAGGTGAATCAGATGATCGCCCTGGCACTCGAAAAAATGGGGCGGATTGACTTTTTGGTGAATAACGCGGGGATCAGCCCATTCATTGATGTAATGGAGCTTGATCCCGAAAACTTTCATAAGGTAATGAACGTCAATATTTCCGGCGCCTTTTACTGCACGCAAATTGCGGCACGTCATAGGATTAGTCGCGCAGAAGGCGGCGACGCTGGCGGACGAGTGATCTTCATTTCAAGCTTGGCCGACCGGTTCTCCCAGCCAAGTCAAGTGGAATACGCCGCCTCCAAGAGTGGCCTGAAAGGATTAATGCTTGGCTTTGCCACCGCATTAGCGCCCCACGGCGGCACCTCAAATGCGGTTGCCCCCGGTAGGATCATGACGCCATTGGTTGAGCATCACTGGGCGCAACCGGCCCGGCGGAGCAGATCAAAAAACTCGTGCCTGTGGGCAGGATTGGACAACCCTCGGATATCGGGAAAGCGGTCGTTTTTCTCGCTTCAGAAGATGCCGCTTACATCGATGGAATCACACTCACGGTGGATGGCGGATTCAGCGTGTTGATCAAGGCTTAACACCATGCCTAATACCGCACCACTAAATATTGATCTGAAGGGAAAAGTTGCGCTGGTAACCGGGGCAACGGGAGAGCTTGGGCGCGTTCTTGTGCGGACCCTGGCGGGGGCGGGAGCGGATCTCGCCATCCACTATCTCAACCGGAGCGAGTGTGCTGCATCGCTGCGGAGCGAAGTCGAGGCGATGGGTCGCAAAGCCTGCATCGTTCAAGCGGACATCTCTGATGAAACGCAGGTGTTTGGTATGCGGGATCAGGTGCGTAGCGCGCTTGGGGATCCTCACATCATTGTCAATAACGCGGTCAGACAATACCAATGGACAACAATTCTGGAACAGCCTGTCGCCGATTTCGAAGGCCAGTTCGGCTCGACGGTTATTCAAAATGTGCTCATGGCAAAAGCCTTTGCCCCCGCCATGATTGCGCGAAAATCCGGTCGCATTATTGCGATCAACACCGAGTGCGCCATGCAGTGCCATCCCTCACAGGGTGCCTACGTGAGCGGCAAACGCGGGCAGGATGGTCTGCTTCGCGTGCTGGCCCGCGAGCTTGGACCGCACGGAATTACTGTCAATCAGGTGGCCCCAGGCTGGACGGTCAGTGAAAAGGATCGCGAATTGGGAACGGAGAAGCAGGAGTCTTACGAAGCAGGCGTCCCGCTCCGCCGACGTGGAGAGGACGTCGAAATCGCTTACGCGGTTGCGTTTCTGGCCTCCGACCTTGCCGCGTTCATCAGCGGTGTTTACCTTCCCGTCTGCGGCGGCCACGTGATGCCTGCTATTTGAAAACTTAAACCCCCTCCTTCCCGACATTTTGAAAACGAAGCGATGCAATCCCGGTCTTTATTAAGGGACAGGTCTTTTATTGAAAAAAGAGTTGCGCTCGTTTTTTGGATGCGCTATTGATTATTCCCATGCGACAGAAACGACTCAAAGCTGCTCCTCACCTGGAGGTTTCTTATTACCATTGCGTCTCGCGCGTAGTGGATCGGCAATTCATCTTTGGCGATGCCCAAAAAGAATACTTTGTTCGACTGATGCGGCTTTACGAAACTTTCTGCGGCCTGCGCCTCATGACCTTCTGCGTGATGTCCAATCACTTCCACCTTCTGCTCGAAATACCCAAGCGACCCGATGGGTTTTTCCTCTCCGATGACGACCTCCTGGAACGTCTCAAGCCTGTCAACAGCCCTCTGGAAATCAACACCTTACGCGAAAAACTTGATTCTCTGCGCAAGAACAATGCCCATGCCGAGGCCGATGCGATCAAAGAGAAAATCTATGCCCGGATGTTCGATCTGAGCAACTACATGAAACTGCTCAAAGGACGCTTTA
>JBBRFA010000027.1:0-32890 GCA_038225185.1 Chthoniobacterales bacterium | reverse complement strand
TCTTCGCGAGCAAGTAGATCATCAAGTTCGGTACGCGGAGCAGCAACCGCTTTCCCTGTCCAATTGGAGATTTCCGCAGTGCGAAGACTTTTGGCATCTCCTCGTGGCAGGAAGAGCTTGATGGTTGCAGAGCTCATCTTTCGAAAGCCGAAAGATCTACTGGCAGCTTTCGCAGGTGCCGCCGGTGCGCATGGCTTCTATGGAGCAGGCTAGCTTTTCGGATTCGGTGACTTCGGGTTTTACTGCGGCGGTGGCGGGGCGGCGGTCGCGGCTGGCGCTGTCGATGGTGCTTTTGTTCAGGGTGCGGAGGTAGTAGGTGGTTTTTAGGCCGCGTTCCCAGGCTTCGCGATACATGAAGCTGGCGGCGCGAGCGTCGGGTTCGGCGAGCCAGAGGTTGGTGCTCTGCGCTTGGTCGATCCATTTCTGACGAACAGCGGCGCATTGCAGGATCCAGGTCGGGGCGATCTCGAAACTGGTTTTGTAGAGTTCGCGGAGTTCGAGCGGGATGCGTTCGATGCCTTGCACGCTGCCGTCGAAGTATTTCAGGTCGGCGAGCATTTCCTCGTCCCAGAGACCGAGGGCTTGCAGGTCGCGCAGCAGGTGGTCGTTGGTGCGGATGAATTCGCCGCTCAAGTTCGACTTGGTGTGGATGTGTTTGTAGGTGGGCTCGATGCACGGGGTGCAGCCGAGGATGTTCGAGATGGTCGCGGTGGGAGCAATGGCAAGGCAATTGGAGTTGCGCATGCCCTGGGTGCCGATTTTTTCCCGAAGCGCGTTCCAATCGAGTCTGCTTTTCCGATCGACGAGGATGGGCGTGCCGCGCTCGCTTTCGAGGAGGTTGAGGGTGTCGAGGGGCATCATGCCGCGGCTCCACTTGGACCCGATGTAGCTGGGATATTGGCCGCGTTCGAGGGCGAGGTCGCTGGAGCCTTCGTAGGCGTAGTAGGCGATGGCTTCGAGGGCTTCGTCGTTGAAATCGACGGCTCCAAGGCTGTCGAAGGCGATGCGTTTTTCGTAGAGGGCGTCCTGCATGCCCATGATGCCGAGACCGACGGGGCGATGGCGGCTGTTGGAGCGTTCGGCTGCTTCGACGGGGTAGAAGTTGATGTCGATGACGTTATCCAACATGCGCATGAGGGTGCGGACAGTGGAGCGGAGTTTGTCGTGATCGAGGGCGCCGTCTTCGCGGAGATGGGCGGCGATGTTGACGCTGGCGAGGTTGCAGACGGCGACTTCGTCGTTGCTGGTGTTGAGCTCGATCTCGGTGCAGAGGTTGGAGTTGTGGATGACGCCGGCGTGGTCTTGCGGGTTGCGGACGTTGGCGGGGTCTTTCCAGGTCATCCAAGGGTGGCCGGTTTCGAAGAGCATTTCGAGCATGCGTTTCCAGAGTTGGAGGACGCGGACTTTGCGGCCCCAGAGTTTGCCGGTTTCGACGAGTTTTTCGTAATGTTCGTAGCGTTCCTCGAAGGCGCGTCCGTAGATTTCGGGGAGGTCGGGGACGTCGTTGGTGCGGAAGAGGGTCCAGGTGGCGTCTTTTGGGAGCACCCCGTCGGAGATGGCTTTAAGGCGTTTCATGAAGACATCGGGGATCCAATGTGCGGTGTTCATGTTGTGTGTGCGCCGGCGGTCATCGCCGGTTTCTTTGCGGAGATCGAGGAAGTCTTCGATGTCGGCGTGCCAGAGTTCGAGATAGGAGCAAAGGGCGCCTGGACGTTTGCCGCCCTGGTTGACGGCGATGGCGATGTCGTTGGAAACTTTGAGGAAGGGGATGACGCCGGAGCTTTCGCCGTTGGTGCCGTGGATGTGGGCTCCGCTGCCGCGAATGGCGGTCCAGGAGCAGCCGAGGCCGCCCGCCCATTTCGATAAATGGGAGAAGCGACGCCAAGTCTCGGTGATGTCTTCGATGCAATCGCCGCAATAGAGGAGGTAGCAACTGGAGAGCTGCGGGTGGACGGTGCCGGCGTTGAAGAGGGTCGGCGTGGAGCTGCAGGCGCGGCGGGTTTTGTAGATGCCGTAGAATTCGACGGCGCAAACTTCGCGGTCGTTTTCTTTGATGGAAAGGCCCATGGCGACGCGGAGCCAGAAGATTTGCGGGGCTTCGAGGCGGCGTTTTTTATTGGTGACCGTGTCGTGGGTGTGGATGAGGTAGCGGTCGTAGAGGGTCTGGATGCCGATGAAGTCGAACTGGAGGTCGGCGAAGGGATCGAGGGATTCGGCAAGGCGACGGAGGTCGAATTCGGCGAGGCGGGCGTCGAGGCGGCGGAGTTCGATGCCGAGCGGGATGTAGTCGAGGAAAGATTTGCGATGGGCTTCTTTAAGGGCTTGAAGTCCGTCGGCGACGCGCCAGGGGAGGGTTTCCTCGTAGATGTAGGCGAGGAGGATGCGGGCAGCGAAGAAGCGGGCGTCGGCGTCGAGGTCGAGGAGCGATTTGGCGTTGAGGACGATGGTGTCGCGGCGTTCCTCGGGGGAGAGGTTGATGGAGGTGCTGCGGAGGAGGCGGGCGACGAGGTCGTCGTCGTTGAGTGCAAGGGAGAGGCCGATTTTGGCGAAAGAAATGCGGGAGCGGATGTCTAGCAGTTGTTCGCGGGTGGCGAGTTCCATCTGGCTGTCGGCGTCGTCGGCGAGGTCGGAGGCGCTCTGGCCGCGTTCGGCAGCGCGAGTGGCGCGGTATTTGGCGTAGGCGAGGGCAACTTTTCCGTGACCGATCTCGAGCAGGGTGTTCTCGACGAGGTCCTGGAGTTCTTCGATGTGGAGAAAGAGGGGGCGCTCTTTTCTCATGCGGAATTCGATCTCGGCGCGGACTTGTTTGCCGAGGGTGTCGTCGGCACCGGTGGCGAGGCAGGCGGCGGCGACGGCGCGTTCGATTTTGTGGCCGAGCCAGTTGACGACGCGGGGTTTGCCCGAGGTGTCGCCGGGTAAATCGCGACGGATGACTTGTGGGTAATCGGTCGAAAGGGCGTTTTCGGCAATGTCGTTGCTGAGACTGAAGGGGGCGGTGGTGGTGGTCATTTATGGTTTAGGATTTCTAATTTAGGATTGGGGGGATTACATGCGGGGCGTGGTGATGCCGCGCTGGGATTGGTATTTGCCAGCGCGGTCGGCGTAACTGGTTTCGCAGGGTTCGTTGGCGGCTAAAAAGAGGACTTGGGCGAGGCCTTCGCCGGAGTAGATTTTGGCGGGAAGAGGGGTGGTGTTGGAGATTTCCAGAGTGACGTGGCCTTCCCACTCCGGTTCGAACGGAGTGACGTTGACGATGATGCCGCAGCGGGCGTAGGTGCTTTTTCCAACGCAAAGGGTTAGCACGTCGCGGGGGATGCGAAAATATTCCACGCTGCGGGCGAGCGCGAACGAATTCGGCGGGACGAGGCAATATTCGCCTTGGATATCGACGAAGGAACGCGGGTCGAAGTGTTTGGGATCGACGACGGCGTTGTAAACGTTCGTGAAAACTTTGAACTCGTCGGCCACGCGCAAGTCGTAGCCATAGCTCGACAAGCCGTAGCTGATGACTTGCGCGTCGCCGTTTTTACGGACGAGTTTTTCCTCGAACGGCTCGATCATGCCGTGATCTTTCGCCATGCGACGAATCCAATGGTCTGCGTGGATACCCATAATTATGAATTACGAAATTTGAATTATGAATGGGATAAGAAGGCCAATCAGTCATCCAAAATCGAAAATTTTTCAGATGAGGTCGTCTTCGTTGCTGTTTTGGACGCTGCCGCCTGTTTGATATTCGGTGACGCGAGTCTCGAAAAAGTTCTTTTCTTTGCGCAGGAAAATGACTTCATCCAGCCAGACGAAAGGATTGGTGCGAACGTCGGAGAGCGTGGGCAAACCGAGTCCGGCCAGACGGCGGTCGGCGTTGTAATCGACATAAATCAAGAAATCGGCCTGGGTCATTCCCACGCCGTCTTCGGGGAGACAATCGCGAACGAAATCTTTCTCCAGCGCGACGCCTTCCTTCATGAATTCGACGAGTTCCGCGCGGAATTCCTCGGTCCAGAGGTCTGGGTTTTCGGCGATCAACTGCGACAAAATGTAGCGTCCGAGTTCGATGTGATTCGATTCGTCGCGCAGGGTGTATTGGAACATCTGGCCGATGCCAGTCATTTTATTCTGGCGATGCAGCGAGAGGACCATGGCAAAGAGGGCGTAAAATTGCGTCCCTTCCATGACTTGCGTGATCGCGAAGATGGCTTTGGCGAATTTTTGCTTGTTCTCGGTGATCGTGAGGTCGATGCCCATTTTTAGTTCCGGCATGTGGCGGGTAATGAAGGCGTTTTTCTTCTGCACGCTCGGGATGTCGGTGAATTTGGCGGTGACTTCATCGAGGTCGATGTTAAGCGAGCCGATGATATGGAGTAGCGAATCCATGTGGATCGATTCCTCGGCGATGTGACGTAGTGAGGCGTGCTTGAGTTCGGCTGCGGTGAGGTTGTCCTCAATGACGTGGAGCACGGAATCGCCGACAATGCCCTCGGCAGCGGAGAAATAACCGACGCCCATTTCGATGATCCAGCGTTCCTTGGCGGAGAGCGTGTTGCCGTTCCATTGGGCGCAATCCTTGGTCATATCGATGACGTCCGGCTCCCAATGGTTGGCCTTCATTTGTTTGTAAATGCGATAAGCCTCGTGATATTTGAGCGGCAGAATGTTGAGTTCGGCGCTGCGGTGGCCATTGATGACTTTTTTCCCGGCGAGACGGGCGCGAGCCTTGGTTTTGTCGAGGCGGAAGGTTTTGGTGCCGAGGCGATGAATGACGTAGTCGCCTTCTTCGCTGGCAGAGAACGGTTCGGAAGCAAAATCGATGTCGTTTTTGCGGAAATTTACAACGGGTAAGTCTAGGATGTCGGTGCTCATGGTTTTAATGGTGTTATCCTGGGTGTTTGCCATTACACATCAGGAAATTTATGGGAAGTATCCAAAAACTCTCACAGGAGAGTCGTTGGACAATGAAGGTAACTGAAGTGCATTTTCTTAGGCATGGCATGAAGCCGCCTAGGAGTAACCCGACAGGTATTCCATCCGATCATTGGCGAGATCGTGGGCTGCCAGATGGTTAAATCTGGCCAATCGATGAAAATAAAAAAGTAAAACCCCATACTTCGAGGCCATTCTCATCACCCCCGCCTGAGCGTTCGTGCCGGACATTTTTTAGGTATTTCTAAAGAAGTCACAGTGAAACTGTGGAAAAGGGCGATTTTTCATCTCACAACCACAAGATGTAGTGGTCGCTATCAAAGAACTGTCGTTATATTGTGTCGGACGCCCGGTATCGTCAAATATTTCCTACAACAATTTTTGCTTCCCCGCTTTTTTCCGATTAGTCTCACAAGCCAACCGCTCATGCTCCCCGATTCTCACCCGCAAAATCCTGTTTTTATCCAGGCGATGTTTGGAAAAATCGCCCGCCGCTATGATCTGGCCAATCATCTCCTGAGCATGGGACTCGACCACGGCTGGCGCCATAAAATCGGGCGGGAACTGTCCGCGCTCAACCCTTCCCGGATCCTCGATCTGGCCACTGGGAGTGGCGATCTGGCCCTTACCCTCCAGCGCTACTGTCCTGACTGTGAGGTCATTGCGGCTGATTTTTGTCTGCCCATGTTGTTGGAGGCAAAAAAGAAAAAAGTCCCCAACCTGATCGACGCGGACGGCACTCGCCTGCCATTTGCCGATGCGACATTCGACGCGCTGACCATTTCTTTCGGACTGCGCAACATGGTGTCCTATGAAGGTGCGATCGAGGAATTTCTGCGCGTGCTGCGACCGGGTGGACGACTGTTTATCCTCGATTTTTCACTGCCTGGAGGGCTCCTGCGCGGGCCGTATCGATTTTATCTGCGAACCATCCTTCCCCGCCTGGCTGGCTGGCTTACCGGGGAGAAAAGTGCTTACGATTATCTCGGCGAATCGATAGAAGCCTTTCCCCGTGGCGAAACCATGCGGCAACTCATTACGTCTGTGGGCGGAGTAAAAGCCGGTTCGACAGAACTAGCCTTTGGAATCGTAACCCTTTATCGGGCCGGAAAGAGTTAAAAAAATTCTGAAAATTTCAGGAACGATTCCCAATATGGAAACCTTCTTCATCTTCATAACCTTCCACTGCATGGGAGTTGGCCCAGAGCAAAGTTAGTAATCCAACAACGAAAAGACTTCCCAGGATGGTAAGTAAAATGTTCATAAATAAGGGGGGACGGTTGTAAATTTTAAAAAATTAGCAACTACATCTACAAATATTCATGGATTCTCGAATCTGACAAGAATTATTTTCCCCAAAACAACTTTTTTCGCAATTTTGCAGTGTTCGGACTGGGAAAAAGACAGATTATTAGTTCAATTCCATTGCGGAAATTACCAGTCCAACCCAAAATAAGCCGCGTGAACCCCTACGAATCTGACAAATTACTCTCTGAATACCTGCTTTTTCACTATGGTTCGCCTGAGCAGATTGTTCCCGACGCATTTCCCGAGATGCAACTCCATGTGGATTTTGCTGTGCGGACCGTGGCACATACATTGCAGGTGAAACGTCTCCCCGCCCGGGCACGGGCGCTGGATGTGGGAGCAGCCGTCGGACGCTCCTCGTTCGAACTCGCCCGTTTTTGCGAGGAAGTGATTGGGATCGATTTTTCCCAACGTTTTATTGCCGCAGCCAAAGCAGTCAGGGAATCGGGGTTTGCCGAGTTCAACCGCATCGATGAAGGGCATCTGGCGACGGGGTTGCGCAATTTTTTGCCTTCGGAAATCGACCGGCATCGTGTGCAATTCGAAGTAGGCGACGCCATGCATCTTCGCGCCGGACTGGGCACTTTCGACGTGGTTCACGCGGCTAACTTGATCGACCGACTCCCCGATCCGTTGAAGTTTTTGCGGCGACTCCCTGGCCTCATCCGTCCCGGCGGGCAACTCATTCTCACCTCGCCCTACACCTGGCTGGAGGACTTTACACCCCAGGAGAACTGGCTGGGTGGATTTATAAAAAACGGGGAATGCTTTACCACCTTGCAAAGGCTGGAGAAAGAATTGACCGATTTCCAACTCATCCAAACTGTGGATGTGCCTTTTTTGATTCGTGAACATGCCAGGAAATACCAGTGGAGCATCGCCCAGGCTTCCATCTGGATACGAAGCTAACAAACATAACCCCGGGAATAAATGTGGTGGGAGTTTTACACATCTGCTGAAATATCGTTTTCGTGGCCGAGGATTTTTATCAGCAACTAGTCGATTTGCATTACGCCACCCTTTATCGTTTTGCGTATAGCTTTACGCGCAATGAAGCCCCGGCCTGCGATCTTACCCAGCAAACTTTTTACACCTGGGCATCTGGCTTGACGAAAGAAACAATCCTTTCCCGGAAACGTTCACCAAACGCCTGGCGGGCTTGAAAAGTCTGGGTTGCCGCGTCGTGGCCTTTCGCGGGCAGGAAGTGACGATTATTTGATTTCAAGGAGATAAAGGGTATCATCTTTTTGTCGCTAGAAAATCTGATTTTCCAGACCCCATTAATCCCCTTGGCCGGGTTCTGGCTTCCTCGGGCAAATGGTCGGCGGCATCCTGGGACGATGCCAGGCACTAATACGTCCTCGTTAGCGATATGCCCGGAGACTTGCTGGAGAAAATTTTCTGAGCGAAAACTACTTGCCAGAAGCCACTGAGCATGGGCTATATTCCCCCATCATCTTGGGGGTATAGCTCAGTTGGTAGAGCGTCTCGTTCGCAATGAGAAGGCCAGGGGTTCGAATCCCCTTACCTCCACCATTTTTGGCTGCTAAAACAACGAAATCTGATCTTTGTCTTCCCGCCCGCGCTTTCCCCGGCCACCTGTCGCCGGTTTTAATCGTCCACCGGCACTCAGTTCAGCCTGCTCCAGATTGGCTAGAATCTCACGCGCCCGGGTGATGATCACCGGCGGCAACCCGGCCAGTCGCGCCACTTGGATTCCGTAACTTTTATCCGCGCTACCTTTGATGATTTTCCTTAGAAAAATAATCTGATCGTTCCACTCCCGCACCGCGATGTTGTAATTTTTTATTCCCGAACGCCCCACCTCCAGATCAGTCATCTCATGATAGTGCGTCGCAAACAAGGTGCGCGCCCCGATTTGATCGTGGAGATATTCCGCCACACTCCAGGCAATGGAAAGCCCATCGAAAGTGGAGGTGCCGCGCCCTATCTCATCCAAAATCACCAGGCTGCGCGCGGTGGCATTGTTAACAATGTTGGCGGTCTCATTCATTTCCACCATAAAAGTGGATTGACCTTTCGAGAGGTCGTCGTTGGCGCCGACGCGGGTAAAAATGCGATCCACGAGACCGATTTCCGCCGATGCGGCGGGCACCCAACTTCCGATTTGCGCGACCAATACCAGCAGCGCGACCTGGCGGATGAAAGTCGATTTACCGGCCATGTTAGGTCCTGTAATGATTAACAACCGGTTATCCTCCGAATCCAACACCACATCGTTGGGAACGAATTTTCCTTCGACCAGATTTTGATCCAGCACCGGGTGGCGTCCATCAATAATGGTCAACCTGCCATCGTTGGATAACACGGGACGGCAATATCCGTAAAGTCTGGCGGTCTCGGCCAGCGAGGCCAGGCTATCGAGCGTGGCTATGGTTGTCGCGGTTTTTTGCAAGGCACCGAGGTCGCGTAAAATCCTTTCCCGCAACTCACCGAAAAGATCGTATTCCAACTTTTTCATCCGCTCATCGGCCCCGAGGATTTTATTTTCCATTTCCTTGAGTTCGGGAGTAATGAAACGCTCTCCATTCACCGTGGTTTGTCTGCGGACGTAATCGAGCGGAATCGAACCAAGATTCGATTTGGTAATCTCAATAAAATAACCGAATACCGAGGTGTAACGGATTTTCAATGATTTGATGCCGGTCCGTTCGATTTCGCGTTCCTGTAAATTCGCAATCCATTCTTTCCCGGCAGTCGAAGCCACCCGCAATTCGTCCAACGCAGCATGATAACCTTCGCGGAAAATACCACCGTCCTTTAATGCCAGCGGGGGATCGTCGTTGATCGCCCGTGTTAGTTCCCCCACCAGATCGGGTAGCGCCTGGAGGTTGTCTTCCAGGGAGAAAGCCAGGCGGTCGCCACTTTCCCGTTCGCCCAATTCAGGGCGCATAAGAGAGACGAGATGTTGTTTTAACTCCGGGATTTGCCCCAACGAAACACGCAAAGCCAGCAGATCGCGCGGATTGCCGCCGCCCTGACTCAGCCGGCTTACAATCCGTTCGATGTCGCGAATATCCTTTGCCGTGTCCCGTATTTTTTGCAACAAATAAGGTTCCCCCAACAAATCTCCGATGAATTGCTGGCGGCGATTTAGTTCAACCAGATCGCAGATTGGCTGCAAAATCCATTGTCGCAGACGCCGGGCGCCCATCGGGGTCACCGTGCGATCCAACGCAGCGAGCAAGGTGTGCTTGCTGGAAGCCCGCGATTGGACCAGTTCCAGATTCCATTGTGTGGCTGCATCGAGAGCCACCACCGCATCGGTGCGATAGGAACCCATCGTGCTAACATGGCTCAGGTTTCTGCGAAGGCTATGCCGGAGATAATGCAAAATGGCACCGGCGGCCGCAATGCCTTTCTCGAAATGTGCACATCCGAAACCATCGAGCGATTGCGTTTTAAAATGCTCCAGCAAGGTAAAGGTGGCGTGTTCGTGGCTGAATAAAAAATCCTCCACCTCGACCACGTTGGTGAGATCGGCGAAATGTTCCACCTGCTCCTGCGCGACTAACATCTCGGCGGGATTGATCCTGGCAAGCTCATCTAGCAAGGAAGCCATGTCGGCAAGTTCCGTGAGGCGAAACTCCCCCGTGCTAAGATCGATCACCGCCAGGCCATAAACGGTGGCGTGCCAGACGGCGGCAAGATAATTGTTTTTGGCCGAATCGAGCAGGTTGAAATCGGAGACCGTTCCGGGCGAAATGATTTGGGTGACTTCGCGTTGCACGATTTTCCCCGGTTGCGCCTCACTGGTCTGATCGCAGATGGCGACGCGTTTGCCTGCCTTGATGAGTTTGGCGAGGTAATTTTCGGCGGCATGATACGGCACCCCGCACATTGGGGTGCCATTGCGCTTGGTCAGTGCCACATTGAGAATGGCAGAGGCTTCCCGTGCGTCTTCGAAAAACATTTCGTAGAAATCTCCCATTCGAAAAAACAGCAGGGTCTGCGGCGGCAAAGTGGCCCGTATCTTTTGATACTGCTGCATCATGGGGGTAAGGGTTTCCGACATAGTTTGGATAAGGATACGGCAAGTGGACGACTTCTTTCAAGACAACGCTGGCTGCAATTTGATGCGCGACCGATTTTTTATCATTCTCGATGAATCGGTTTGTTCCCCGACAGGATTTCCGCGCTGCTGATCCTTCCGATGTTCATCCCCTGCTTCAACTCAAAAATCTATCGCTCAATCGCGGTTCCAACGCCAATTTACAAAGCATCGCTTGGCAAATCTTCCCTGGCGGGCACTGGGGCATCCTTGGAGCGAATGGTTCTGGGAAAACTTTTTTTGCTGGCCGCGCTTACCGGTTATCTACTTTTTAGCTCCGGAAAAATCTTCGTGCCGGGCAAGATGTTTGGACGCCCGGATTGGCGCGATTTACGCAAACGCATTGGCATCGTTAGCTCGGCCATTCGCCAGCAACTCGGATATTACCAGTCAAAGATCGGAAATCGAATTCCCTTTTGACGGTCTTAAACACCCCTGCTTCATTCCTCCAGTACAAAGCGGCCACCGGGGCCTGGATGGTAAAGTTTAACAAAACCCAGACGCCCCATTTCCTGGAAATGTTTGTCCCGTGCAAACACCTTATAGTTGCGTCTCGCAGCCAGCCCAGCGATCATCGCATCCATCCAGGGCACGGTTAGTCCGGCTCCACGCAATTGTTGATAAAAGTGTGCGGTTTGTTCCCAAAGTTTCTCGATTTCTGGCAGATAAGGCAATAAATCGAACAACTCTTGAATACGATGCAGTTCATGCGGACGTGCACCGCCGATCACTTCCATTTTTACCGGTCCGCAAAGGACGGCGGAAAATTCGGAGACCAAATTTTCCACCGCCAGACTGGTGGCCGCGTCTCCATCCTTGCGAAACAGCTCAATCCACACCGAAGAATCGATGATAACCATCTCGCTGGATCTAGGATTTTCGGAGTTTGCGCTTGTCGTTACGGTAATCCACCGACTTGCGAGCCTTGGACGCAGGCTCAGGATCTGAGGCTTCCTCCAATTCTTCATTGGTCTGCCCGTAATCGAGGGGATCTTCCCGCAGGGACCGGATCAGCGCAACGGCTTTCAGTCGCTTGGTAAACATCTCGGCTGCCTTGGCAATTGCGGCACTCATTTTCCGCTCTCCCGTCAGCAACATGATGTCTTTAATCATTTTTTCTTCGAGCTCAACGCTTATTCTCATCCCTCTATTTCCCACACTTCGCAGCATTTACAAGATTTATTTGCAGCATTTCTTCGCAAAACGACACTTTTCTGCTTCAACATCTGGTTTCGATGCACGTAGATGCGCACAGATTATGCTCTACGACTCTGCAATGGATCCCTCACCAAAAATTGCCGGGTTACGCTTTTTCCGGTATTCTGCCCGGTTGTTTCTCGCTCTGTTCCTTCTGGCGTCCTTTTGCCTGGAATCCCAAGCCATCGATCAAAATGGCAACGGTCTGAGCGATGTCTGGGAGGCTGCACACAACGGGAATCTTAACCCAAGTCACGACACCGATGGTGACGGCTTTTCCAATCTGGCTGAAAGTCGGGCTGGGTCCAATCCACGCGATCCCCGCAGTCGTCCACACATTTCCCGCCTTCAGGAGGGAGTCAATCAAACCATCGCACTCACCTGGCCCACCGTCGCGGGTAAACGCCAGCAAATCCTTTACTCGCTCGATCTACAAAAATGGTCGCCACTCGGAGCCAGCATCGCCGGCACGGGCAGCGAACACACCGCAACCTTTTTCCCCTCAAGCACTTACACCGGCGATGGAGTTCACCAGAGCCGATGGAACAATTACACTTCCTCCAGTCTCGATATCCTTAAAACCTACGCTAATTCCAATGCTCCGGCCCCGTCTTTATTCCAAAAGCTCACCCGCCTCGAAATCCCCCAGAGCAATCCCGATGTTTCCAACTACGGCCAATGGATCCGTGGCTGGCTGATCGCTCCCCAGACGGGCGCCTACACCTTTCACATTGCCAGCGACGATCACGGAGAATTCTGGCTTTCCACCGATGCCGTCCGAGCCAACCGACAGTTGCGTGCCTTTGTCTCTAGCTTCACAAATTTTCGCGAATGGAACAAATTCGCCAGCCAACAATCCGCCCCGGTCACTTTACAAAAAGATAGCGCTTATTACTTCGAAATCTTTCATCGCGAAGGCGGCGGAGGCGATCATTTATCCGTAGGCTGGAGCGGCACACCGGTCGGTAGTGCGACCCCGGTCATCATCGAAGGTGGCGTGCTTTCCTCCACCGGCGAATCGCTCGCTTCCCAGATTGCCGCCGGGAAATTATTTTTCCGCGTCGCCGTGGACGATGTCGATACGGATGGCGATGGAGCCACCGATTATGAGGAAAAACTTCTCGGATTTAACATCGCCAACCCCACCACCCGCCCCCGCGTCAACGACCGGGACGCCATTCTCGGAATGTTGGCCGCGCGCAACACGGTTACCGCAGGCACTTCCATCGCACGCACCTACGAGACCGGCGGCACTCCCGCCCAATTTGTCATTTTCCGCTCGGGCAACATCGACCCGATCTCCGTGCCCTACACCCTCTCCGGAACAGCCCTCCCCGGGGTCGATTATCATCCCCTTTCTGGTTCCATCCAGTTTGCCGCCGGACAAACTCGCGCCGAACTCAACCTGACCGCCATGGCCAATGGAATCGCGGAGCCTGTCGCAAATGTGACTCTCAATCTTGAGAGTTTATCGGGCTATGATTTGGGAAATCCTCGTTCCGCCACAATTACCATCGATGATTCGCCCGACGTGCTTTTTGTGGCCAACCTGCGTCCGCCGCTCGGGATTCGATCCAGTGGCGCGGGGACGGCAGCGGTCAATCGAGCGGGCAACTCTCTCTCCAGCAAACTTTCCGTCTCTTTCGGTAACTTGCGTGGAACCGCCACCGGCATCGATTTTTATGTTTCAACTGACGGCACAGGTGGCCCCGTGGTGCTTACCCTCCCAGCGGGGCAGATCGCCGCCAGAAATTGGGATTTCCCCGCAGCCGGTGGCCTTACCCGGGGGCAGATTCTCAGTGCCTTGAATGAAGGCCGCCTCTGGGTGCGGATTCGTTCCAGTGCCGAGCCGACAGGTGAAATGATCGGTCAATTGGTCACCGGACTCGGCTGGCAAACCATGCCGACACCCCTTGCGGCAGGCACCGCACCCACCAGCGCGGCGACCGATGGCGAGGCCGCGCGCTTTTTAGCCCAGGCCACGTTCGGTCCGCGCACAGCCGACATCTCTGCACTGCGAGCCACAACTTACGCTGCCTGGATCGATGCCCAGATCGCCGGGCCGATTACGCGCCATCTTCCCGCCGTCGAGGCGCGCCGCGCCGAATTGCTGGCCCGCAATAATACCGATGGCTGGCAAAGCACCCGACAAAATGCCTGGTGGCAGGCCGCCCTCACCGCACCCGATCAATTGCGTCAGCGCATGGCTCTGGCCCTGAGCGAAATACTGGTCGTCTCCCAATTCGGTCCTCTGGATGGTGATCATGTCGGCACTACGCTTTACTACGACATGCTCCTGGAAAACGCCTTCGGCAACTACCGCGATCTGCTGGAAGATGTCACGGTGAGCCCCATGATGGGGGTTTATCTTAGCATGATGAGGAATCGCAAGCCCAACCCGGTCAATGGACATGAACCGGATGAAAACTACGCCCGCGAGATCATGCAATTATTTAGCATAGGTTTAAAATCATTGCACCCCGACGGTTCGCTAAGGCTCGACGCCAACGGGCTTCCCATCGACACTTACACGCAGGATGATGTCGTGGCTCTGGCGCATATTTTCACTGGTTGGGGACCGCATTACGATCCGGCCAATCCACCACGTTGGGACAATGGTAACATCGCTGATCGATCTGGCTGGTTCCAATATGGCTGGGATCCATTGCGGCCTATGAGTTTCTACACCGACTTCCACGATTACCAACCGCGCACCATCGTCACCGGTGACACCATTCCCGGCACGCTCACTGGCGAGCAAAGAATGGCCCGCGCCCTCGATCGCTTGTTTCAGCATCCCAACACCGGCCCCTTTCTAGCCAGGCAACTGATCCAACGTTTTGTCACCGCCAATCCATCACCCGGTTATATCCATCGCGTGAGCGAGGCGTTTGCTAACAACGGCAGTGGCGTGCGCGGCGATCTGGCGGCCACGATCAGAGCAGTTCTGCTCGATCAAGAAGCCCGCAACACCACGGCATTGGGGGATGCAGGCTATGGCAAACCGATGGAGCCTTTGCTGCGAATGTCGCGCATGTTCCGCCTGTTTTTCCCAAATCCGCCCAAACCAGGGGATTCGCGCTTCTTTATTAACCTGCAATACGACATGGGCGAGCAGGCCCCACTCCTCTCCCCATCGGTTTTTAACTTTTTCCAACCCGGCTACACCCATCCCGGACGCATCGCGGCTGCGGGATTGCTCTCGCCCGAATTCCAAATTCTTGCCGAAACAACCGTGGTCAACCAGGCCAATTTACATCACGGAATCATGAGCTGGGGCCACTGGACTTCGGAACCGTTAAGCGCTGGAAGCAACGCGGTGTTACGGGCCGATTTTTCGGAACAGTTGGCCATCCTCAACACCCCGGGCGTCACCCGCGCACAGGCGGGCGACTTGCTCATCGAGCATCTCAACATCCGTTTGTTAGGAGGACGGATGTCGGAGGGCTTGAAACAAAGCATTCGCAATTTTTTTACCACGCTGCCTTCCTGGTATGATTACAGCACGCCCAATCAACAATCCCGTGCCCGCGTGGCAGCCTATCTTGTTTTTATCTCACCCGAATTTTCCACCCAACGCTAACAATTTTTTCTCATGAACCAAAACAGCCAAGGAATTTCGAGACGTCAGTTTGTCGGTCAGGCTGCCTGCGCAGGCCTGGGGCTTTCCGGGGTGCTCTCCACCCTGGGCACGCTGCGTCTTTTTAACGCCACACTCTCCGCCCAGGGTGTGCCGGGACCGGATGACGATTATCGCGCCCTGGTCTGCCTTTTTCTCTATGGCGGCAACGATGGTAACAACGTGCTCGTGCCGATGGACACCACCGGCTACAACGCCTATGCACGGGACCGGGGCATCCTGGCTTTGCCTCGCGAATCATTGCGCCCACTCACTTTCCCCGAGGGCGATGGGCGCGAATTCGGACTGCATCCCTCCCTGGGCAGGCTCCAGGGAATTTTCAATGCTGGAAACGCCGCCCTCGTCGCCAACGTGGGCACGCTGGTCGCTCCGATCACCAAGGCAGATTATCAGGCCGGGGGCGCGGCGATTCCGCCCTATCTTTTTTCGCATAACGATCAACAGGTGCAATGGCAGACTTCGGTGCCCGATTCCCCCAAAAAAGTCGGCTGGGGCGGGCGCATGGCCGATCTCTTGAAGGCTCTCAATGGCAGTTCGCAGATTTCGATGAACATCTCGCTCGCTGGCACTAATTTTTTTCAGGTGGGCAACGAGGTTTTTCAATATCATGTCGGCCCCGGTGGCAGCATCGGGTTGGGTCAATACCAGGAAACCTGGTCGCCAGTGAGGGAACAATACGCCGCGACACGCGAAGTGCTGGGCAGAAGCTACGGGCATGTCTTCGAGCAGGAATATGCCGATATTCTTAACCGCGCCATTTCCAACGACACCCTGCTTAAAGCCCAACTGGCCTCGGTGCCTAACTTCAATCCAGAATTTGCCGGTTCAACCAATCCGCAGGGACAGATCAGCTCGATTGGCGCACAATTGAAAATGATTCTACGGCTGATTGTGGCACGTCGGGCTCTGGGAATGAAGCGTCAGATTTTTTTCGCCGCCCTCGGTGGATTCGATACGCACGACGATCAGTTGAACGATCACGCAGTTTTGCTAGGACAACTCTCGAATGCGATGGCCGATTTTCACAATGCCACCGTCGGCCAGGGCATCGGCGACAAGGTAACCTTGTTTACCGCCTCGGATTTCAACCGCACCTATAATAGCAACGGCAAGGGATCGGATCACGCTTGGGGAAATCATCAAGTGGTCACCGGCGGCGCGGTGCGCGGAGGACGACTTTACGGGGAAATACCCCGCCTGGAAATCAATGGCCCCGACGACACCGGTTCGCGCGGGAGCTGGATTCCCAAGATATCGACCGATGAATTTGCCGCCACCCTGGCCTTGTGGTTTGGGGTTAGCCCAAGCGATCTGCCGATGGTTCTTCCTAACATCGGACGTTTCTCGCAGCCAAATCTCGGCTTTATGAATTTATAAATCGGATGCAAGGCAAACGGCACCAACTGAAGTGGCCTGTCGGCCTGGCTATTCTAACAGTGCTGGTTTTTCTGGGGTTCTATTTATTATCATTCAGAAAATCGGACGTGGCAGGTGTGTCAGCATTGCCAGCGCTAGCGATCCCCCAGGCATCCCAGGCGGCAAAGTCGGAGGCGAGACGATTGCAGGAAAATTTTGCCACGGAACGCGCCCAGTTGAAGCCTCCCGAAGCGAAACTGTTTTCCGAGATGCCCCGTTCGCCACTGGCCGATACGCTTGCCAACCCTCCCCAGGGAACGGTGAACGAAGCGGAGGTGGTTTATGCATTGGTGGAGTATTACCGCAGAGTGTTCAAGGCTGTGCCGGCCGGGGAGGGAAATCGGCAGATCGTGAATGCTTTGCGCGGAGCCAACCCAGGGCGGATTCCCATTTTACCGGGCGATCATCCGAGATTATCTGCCAGTGGGGAATTGCTGGATGCCTGGGGCAAACCGTTTGCCTTTCATCAAATCTCGCGGGAGGAAATGGAAGTAAGATCGGCTGGTGCGGACGGGAATTTTTACACCGGGGACGATTGGGTGGCAGGGAAGAAGTAATCGACTGCCTGGGGCGGAGGAGTGGAGTTTTTGATTGGAAGCGGTATAGTGATTTTTCCATGCCAGAATTTGCGACTCAAAAGCCCGATTTAAACAAGAAATTGCACGAGGTGCCGCATCGACCCGGTGTGTATCTGATGCGGGATCGTCTCAACCGTGTGATTTACGTCGGAAAAGCCAAGGATTTGCGCAAACGAGTGGGCAGTTACTTTATGCCTTCGCGCAAAATGACGGCGGACGCCAAGACGCGGGCTTTGCTGGACACGGTGTGGGATTTCGAGGTGCACACGGTAAAAAGCGAGCCGGAATCGCTTTTGTTGGAAGGGAAATTGATCAAGGAATACCGCCCGAAATACAACATTAGTTTTCGCGACGATAAACGCTTTCTCATGGCCAAGGTGGATCTAACCGAGGAATGGCCCCGCTTCCGTCTTTCGCGAGCCCGCAAAGAGGATGGTGCGCGTTACTTCGGCCCTTTTGCCCATTCGGGCGCCTTGCGTCAAACCATGGCTTTTTTACGAAAAAAGTTTGGCGTGTTAACCTTCGGGCGCGGCACCCCCACGGAACGGGAATTGAAATCATCGACCTATCAAGTGCCGATGAAACTGGCCGACATCTCTCCCACCCAATATCGGGAACGAATCGAGGCGGCATGTGATTTTATGTCGGGTCAATCCCGCGAATTGCTAACCACTTTGGAAAATGAGATGCAAAAAGCCGCTGGTGACCTGGATTTTGAGCGCGCAGCGGAGTTGCGCGACATGTTGAACGATCTAAAAAAGACGACAGCTCCCATGCGACGATTTACGCGGCATTCCCTGCCGAGCACAATCCGTCCGGAGGAGGATTTGCGGGTGTTGCAGGACGCCCTGCAAATGGATAAACCACCGGTCGTGATGGAGTGTTTCGATATTTCCAACATCTCCAGCACGCACATCGTAGCCTCCATGGTTTGTTTCCGCAACGGAGTGCCCGACAAATCCAACTATCGGCGGTATCGCATCAAAACGGTGGACGGACAGAACGATTTTGCCAGCATGGCCGAGGTGGTTAGGAGACGTTATTCGCGGGTGCTTTTGGAAGCGCGGGAAAGTGCGCCGGAAGATGCGGAGTTTTCCCAGGAAGTCCCGCTGGAAGTCTTGCAACGCCTGGCAACATCGGATGCCGCGCCGGTCCGGCTGCCCGATCTGGTGATAGTCGATGGTGGACGCGGACAGCTTGGCATGGCGTGTAAAGAGTTGCAGCAGTTGGGTTTATACGATCTGCCAATAATCGGTCTGGCCAAGGAAAACGAGGAAATCTATCGTCCGGGTCGTCCCCTGCCCCTGCAATTGCCCCTGGATTCGGGGGCGGTGCGACTCTTGCAACGCATCCGCGATGAGGCGCATCGTTTTGCCAACGGTTTTCATCAACTGCTAATGAAACGTCGCATGGCGGAGAGCATTCTCGACGATTGCCCGGGGGTTAGCCAGAACCGCAAGGAATTGCTTTTGCAACATTTCGGATCGGTCAAACGACTGCGGCGCGCCACGGAGGAGGAGATCGCCGCCGTGGAAGGCATAGGTCCGCGTCTTGCCGAAAATCTGGTCGCGTTTCTCAAACGCCGGGAATATCAACCCGTGGGCCGCAGCTAGCAACCTCAAGTCTGCGACGCAGAGCGACTAACAATTTTTTCCACGGCCCAGGCGGCGTGCTCGGCAATGAGCGGCTCGGGATCGAGACTGGCTTTTTGCAAGGCGGGCAAATCTTCCCCGGTGCCTATGTTACCCAGGGCGACGCAGACGTTGCGAAGAAATCCGCGGCGTTTGATGCGCTTGATCGGAGAACCCCGGAAACGTGCGCGGAAAGTTTCGTCGTCCCACGCCAGATAATCCCGCAAATGTGCGGGCTGACTTCCCGGCAGGATGGCAAAGGCGGCTTCGCGGGAGGTTTTGGCAAATCGATTCCACGGGCAGACGTCTAGGCATTCGTCGCAGCCATAGATGCGATCTCCGAGAGCTTCGCGATATTCAAGCGGAATGGAGCCTTTGTTTTCTATGGTTAGATAAGAAAGGCAGCGCCGGGCATCGAGCTGGTAGGGCGCGATAATCGCCGCGGTGGGGCAGGCGTCGATGCAGCGGGTGCAACTGCCGCAATGCGCGGTGGCTGGTGCATCGGGCGGGAGCGGGAGCGTGGTGAGGATGACTGAAAGAAAAAACCAGGTGCCCAGCTCGCGATTGAGGACCATGGTGCTTTTGCCCTGCCAGCCGATGCCGGCGCGGGCGGCAAAATCGCGTTCCAAAATCGGACCGGTATCGGTGTAAAATTTTTGGGCGCCACCATTCGTGGTTAGGAAAACAGAGAGTTCGCGCAGGCGGAGTTCGATTAAATCGTGATAGTCTTTGCCCCAGGCATAACGGGCGATGCGGCCTCGACCGGGCGCATGAGCCACCTCTGGCACGTTGTTGCGCAAAGGTTCACCTTGAAAATAATTGGTCGCGAGCACGACAATCGCCTGGGTGCCGGGAAGAACGAGCTGAAGGTCGCCGCGTTTGTCGGCTCCACGTTCCAACCAGGACATGGAGGCATGTTTGCCGTCCTCCAGCCAATCGCGAAAGGCGGCATGGTGCGGAGCAGGATCGGCCGTGGTGACCTGGCAAAGATCGAACCCGAGATCACGGGCGCGGGTTTGCAAACTGCTTTTTAGCGCGGAGAACGGTTCCATCCGGCGGCCTCCAATACGATGCGTAAAACCTCGGTGCGTCGATGCACACCTGTATCCACCTGGAGATGCGCGATTTCCCGATACCAGGGCAGACGTTGCTCGTAAAGAGCGTGCAGGGTGGCGCGTGGATCTGCGGTTTGCAAAAGCGGACGCCGATTATTGCGCGAGACACGTTCGAAAAGCACGTCTTCTGATGCGTGCAACCAGACGACGAGGCCGAGAGAAGGGAGCAGGCTGCGATTGATCTCTCGGGTGATGATCCCGCCGCCAGTGGAAAAAATGTAGCCCGTGCGATTTTGCATTTCGCGAATAATCCTGGTCTCGGCATCGCGAAAAGTCTGCTCGCCATGAGTGGCAAAAATTTTTGAAATAGAAAGGCCGAAGCGACTTTCGATGACGTGATCTGAGTCGAGTTTAATCCCGCCAGTTTGTTTGGCGAGAGAGGTAGCCAGGGCACTTTTGCCGGAACCCATGATTCCGACCAAAACGATGTTACGTGCAATTTCCTGCCCCATGGGCGGAAGTTTACACTTTGCGGGTCACATTGCGAGCTTTTGCGCCTTTGCCATCTTCAAACAACTCGAAATCAACTGGTTCACCTTCTTGAAGGGTCTTAAATCCGTCGGTTTGGATTTCACTGTAATGCACGAAAACATCTTCGCGAAATTCGGGAGTGACAATGAAGCCAAATCCTTTTTTTTCATTAAACCATTTAACATTCCCGTTGGCCATAAACTTATTTGTGAGTGGTGATAACTAATTAACTGTTTGGTTGCTTCAATGAATCTTTACGGCATTGATTTCTCGGTGGATGCGTCGCACACTCAGATTAAAATGAGTATTTCTTTACCAAAAATTGCCGTGGTCATGGGGTCGGCATCCGATTGGGAAACTTTGCGTCATGCTGTGACGCAATTGGAGGCGTTTGGGATCGAGGCGCACCGGCAGATTATTTCGGCGCATCGCACGCCGGATTTGCTGGCAGATTTTGCAAAAAACGCCAGGGCACAAGGCTTTGCGGCAATTATAGCCGGGGCCGGCGGGGCAGCTCATTTACCGGGAATGCTGGCCGCCCACACCACGGTGCCGGTGCTGGGTGTGCCGGTGGAAAGCGCGGTATTACGAGGCGTGGATTCACTTCTCTCCATCGTGCAAATGCCTGCTGGCATCCCGGTGGCCACTTTTGCCATTGGCAAGGCGGGGGCCATCAACGCCGCGCTCTTTGCGACCGCTTTGCTAGCTCGCGAAAATAGCGTCCTCGCAGAGAAACTGGAGGCTTATCGAGCAGCACAAACCTCTGCTGTGCTTGCCCAATCGCTTCCGAGCGCATGAGTGTCGGCGAAGTGTTGGATGCACTCGCGTCCCCGGATAATGCGGTGCGGCGGGCCGTGGAATTGCTGCAGGCCGGCGAGGTGGTCGCCTTGCCCACCGAGACAGTTTACGGCCTCGCTGGGGATGCAGGAAATGTGCAGGCGGTGGCAAAAATCTTTGCGGCAAAAAATCGTCCACATTTCGATCCGCTCATCGTCCACGTCAAGGATCGTGCGCAGGCGGAACAGGTGGCCATTTTGGAGGACGACGTGGCGGAACGTTTACTCGAGGCATTCTGGCCGGGGCCGCTCACCGTGCTCCTGCCCAAGCGGGATTCCATCCCGGAATTGGTGACTTCGGGAAGCTTGCTCGTGGCGGTGCGAAGCCCGTCGCATCCCGTTTTTCGAGCGGTCCTGGAGGCATTGAATCGCCCGCTGGCGGCACCGAGTGCCAATCCGTTCGGTCGCATCAGCCCGACGACCGCAGAGCACGTGCGCCAGGGGTTGGGAGATAAAATCGCGCTCATTCTCGATGGTGGCCCGTGTCGGCACGGGCTGGAATCGACCATTGTCTATCCCTTGAATGGCGAGCTGCATCTTCTCCGAAAAGGGCCGGTTACGCAGGAGGAATTAGAGGCATTCGGACCGGTAAAGGTCACTTCCGCAGCGGGGAAAAAAGCGGCCCCAGGCCAGTTGACCTCGCATTATGCACCAGGAAAACCGCTTTTTTTAGTGGACGGCCCCGGGAGGGTGAGGGATCGGAGGCAGGCCGGTTACCTTGCCTGGAAAGAAAAACCGGCGGGGTTCGCAGCCAGCGAAGTTTTGTCGGCCAGCGGCGATACAGTGGAGGCGGCAGCGAATTTATTTGCCGCATTGCATCGGCTGGATGCAGCGCCAGTGGAACGGATTTATGCAGAAAAAATTCCGGGAACCGGCTTGGGAGCGGCGATTCAGGATCGGCTCACACGAGCTGCGGCTGGCCGGTAGATCGTCTTTTTAAGGAACCCGGAAGATTTTTCCGCTGTAAGGATCGCGGGCCTTGCTGCCCGGCTCCAGACCGGTGACATCGATGAAACCTGCTCCAGGGTTGAAAGGGCTGGTGACGTAGCCTTTTTTACCTGGGACAGGTGTGGCAAAAGGCGGCGGCTCGGAGGAGGTCGCCGGTGGCGGTGCTTCGGTGGGTTTGGGTGTGGGACGGGAATCGGCAGACGGCTCCCGAGTGGGACGCGGGGTGGGTTTGGGCCTGGCCGATGGGGTGGGCGTGGGTTTTTTCGGACTGCCCGTGGACGCAGCGGGAGAGGGTCTGGGAGTGGGACGTGGGACGTTTTTTTGCCGGTAAGGCTTTAATTTCACTCCATTGCTGCTGGTGACGGTGCTGCTGACCGTTCTTTGGGGGGCGAGATAAGCTGTTTGGTCCCGACCGGTTCTGCTGGCAGCCGTTAACCCGAGCCGGGCATCGGAGTTTTCTGCGCGATTGGGGGAAAGTCTTGCCATCGTATCGTTCCATGAGTCGGCCAAAGGTGTTTCGCACCCGGCAAACAGGAAAAGGCTCAGTAGAAAAGAAAAACGCAACAGCACATTCATCTGTATGCAATACGAGAAAACGCTAAAAAATCCAGTTCTCTCTGCGAGCTTCCCAACGCATCTTATGAAAAAATTTCTTCTTCATTGACCCCGTGCGTCTTTCGCATAATTTCGGGATGCAGCACAAATCCAACTCCCTTACTCCCTTAATTATATCCATATGGCACTTCAACCTGGCGATACAGCCCCCGCTTTTACACTCTCCACTAAAACCGCAGAAGGTCCCCAACTGGTTTCGTTGAGCGATTTTCTTGGCAAACAAAATGTGGTTTTGCTTTTTTTCCCGATGGCTTACACGGGGGTTTGCACCACGGAACTTTGCTCCGTTAGCCAGGGTTTGGAAGCCTACTCCGCGCTCCATGCCGCCGTGCTCGGGATCAGCGGCGATAATCCATTCGCACAGGAAGCCTGGGCGCAGAAAGAAGGAATTACCATCCCCTTGTTGAGCGATTACGAACATACCGTGACGGCGGCTTACGGCGTGGCTTACGAATCCTTCCTGCCCGAGATCGGCCTGCCCATGGGCGGTGTCGCGAAACGGTCCGCTTTCATCGTGGATCGCGCAGGTCTCATTCAATATGCCGAAGTGTTGGAGGATGCGCGCGAATTACCGAATTTCGACGCCATCACTGCAAAACTTGCCGAAATCAAGTAGCTGGAAAAAACCTACTCGCATTCGCAGATCACGCGAAACCCAAGGTCGTTGCAGCGGTAATCGACCGTATTCACATTGCGAGTGGAAGCACGCAGACTGTTAAAACGTGATTTCCAACTTCCACCTCGGTAAACTCGCCGTGAGCCATTGAGCGGCCCCTTGGGGTTGATCTTGTCTGCCGGCTTGTAGTTTTCGAAATAATCGCTGCACCATTCCCAGACGTTGCCCCCCATGTCTTCAATCCCGAAAGCACTGGCGCCGCGTGGGTAGGAACCGACAGGGGAAGTTTCAGCAAAACCATCGTTGATCGCGGGATCCGACCAACTGAAGCGCGTGTTTGCATCCGCAAAATTACCCAGGTTACCCGCATTGGCATGGTTGCCCCAGGGATAGATTCTTCCATCGGTGCCGCGGGCGGCGTATTCCCATTCGGCCTCAGTCGGGAGACGATATTTTTTGCGTTCCTTCTGGCTGAGCCATTGGCAGAATTTGATCGCGTCCGCACTGCTCACATAAAGAACGGGATGATTATCTCCCGAGGCAGGCGAACGATTCTGCCGGTGAGGAGGATTGAATTGCTCGTAAGCCGCACAGGTAACAGGATGCCGGGCCATGTAAAAACGCGTGACGGATACTTTATGAGTGGGCGATTCGTTGGGCGCTGATTCGGCATCAATGCTCCCCATGAGATAGGTGCCAGAGGGAACGAGAAGCATTTGTTGACCCAGAGTGTTAATAAAAGCCGGGTATTTGGCCCGTTCTTCGGCGATGGACATCGAAGGTTCGCGCACTGCGGGAGGCTTGATGACCGGGGTGGAACCGGGGCGCACCGGTTCAATGGCCGGTTTGGCAGGTTTGGCGGCAACAACAGGTGCACGCACAGCGGCAGCAGGGGCCATGGATTTGGCGTCCATTTCCTCAAGGTATTCATCCACCACGTCCTCGGCATCGCCGCCGTTCATGCCGAGGTTTTCCGCCATATTGATCAAGGCATCGCGTTGATCGTCGGTAATGGTGTCGCCATCCAGGCCGCTGAGGTCGAGAAGACGGCGAAACTCGGTGAGAGGGTCGCGAGTTCCCACCGGAGAGCCACCGACAGAGGTGGGGACGGGAACTGCGGGAGCCGGTGTCGGTGCAGTTTCGCGAACGCTTTTTTCCACTCCCTGAGCCTTCATTTCCTCTTCGATGAGCTGGGTGACTTCCTCCCTCGGGATGTGTTGCTTTTCGCCAAATCGATAGAGACTGGATTCACCGTCCTCACCCAGGGTGTTGCCACCGGAGATGATGGAAAAAACGCGGCGAAACTCGGCGACAGCAACGGTTTTGGCCGCTGCAAGCAATCCAATGTCGATCTGACGTCGCGTCTCCGGGTTGCAAAGACCCAGACGGGCCTCGGCGAGGCAGCGTGGAGCGACATCGAGGCCTTCGCGCAGGAGTTGGGCCAGCGGATTGCTAGGTTGATTCTTGAGTGGCAATTTCTTTTGCCACCAGACGAGCAGTTGCCGGGTGTAATCCTCGATCAACTCGTTACTCGGATTTTGCTCCACCGAAATGCACAGCCGGGAGTAATAATTGGTGGAGTTGTAATTTTTCCAACCTTCCCATTTTCTTGGGTCGTCCGGGATGGGTGAAGGGAGGGACATAATGTTAACGTTAGAAACCCGATGCGAGGAGTCGTCCCATTAATTCGTTCACTGTGGCTCTGGCAACCGGTGTGGTCATTTACTCCACGCGAATGAGAGACATGTTGGCCGTGGCCTGGGCGATTTCCTCCTCCGAGAGACCCATGTTACGCTGGATCTCGATTACTTTTTGTTTGCCAAAGCCATCGACCACGACTTCCAGAATCTGACTGGCATTATAACGGTAGGTAAGTTCCACCGGGGAACCTTTCGGAAGATAAGGAGGAAGTTCAAAAGCCGCGGTGCCAAGCGGGGTGCATTCGCTGGGAAGAGTGCTTTCGCCTTCGACAACGCGCACGACGACACTTTTCATGTTGGCAGTGGCCGTGCCAAAAGAATTTTTCAATTCGCAGGGAATCGGCGTCATCTTGGTGATCATGGGGAAAACGTATTCCTCCATTCGGCTATCATCCCAGAGCACGACGCCGAGGGTGTGGGAGGTGATGTTGGAGACTTTGATGAGGGAACCGTCGCGATTGGAGAACTGCTGGCGGGTCTCCGCCGGAAGAGTGTGCTGGCCCGAGGTGTCCTCCTCGCCTAACACTAACAAGATCGCCTGGATGGCGGCGCCAAGGGCGACGGCTTCGTCGGGGCTCACCTCATCGGCCACGGGGGCGTTGCTGAGTGCGGCGATCATTTCCCGCACCATCGGCATGCGGGTCATGCCGCCGACTAACAAAACCTTGTCGATGCCACCCCAGTTCATCTTGGCTTCCTGCATGACAATTTCGCAGATGGATTTGCATTTTTCGATGAGGTGGCCGGAAAGATTTTCAAAGTCCTGACGGGTAAGTTCGATTTTGACACTTTTCCCATTGTAGCTATGCACGAGGGCGGTGCGTTGACGGCTGGAAAGCTGGATCTTGGCTGCGAGCGCGCGGCTTTGCAGGTCTTGATAGCTTTGAAGGTCGAGGAGCGGATTTTCCCCATGCACACGATCAAACTCATCCGCGACCATGTTAACGATGATGTCGTCCCAATCCTTGCCGCCGAGACGGTGATCGCCGTTGGTGGCGATCATTTGGATGTGGTGATTTTCGATGCGCATGATGGTGACGTCGAAAGTGCCGCCCCCGAGGTCGAAGACGAAAACGGTCTGGTTTTCGTCCAGTTTATCGAGACCGTAAGCCAGGGAGGCGGCGGTGGGTTCGTTGATGATTTGGAGAACGTTAAACCCGGCTAATTGTCCGGCGTGAATGGTGGCGAGCCGTTCGGCGTCGTTAAAGTAAGCCGGGACGGTGATGACGGCGTCGGAGACAGGTTCGCCGAGGTATTTTTCGGCGTCGATTTTTAACTTTTTGAGGATGAGAGCAGATAGTTCCTCGGCGGAAAAGCTGCGTCCGTTAAATTCGCGGTTGAAAGCGATTTTGCTTTTGCCCATCTCGCGTTTGACGAAATCGACGATTTTTTCGGGTTCAGCGACCGAGTTTTGCTTGGCTAAAGTGCCGACGATGGCGTTGCTGCCGTCGAAAAGAATCACAGAGGGGGTGATGCGTTCGCTTTCGGCGTTGGGGATGATCTGTGGTTTGCCGTAGGCATCGATGTGCGCGATGGCAGAAAAAGTGGTTCCAAGATCGATACCGACGGCTTTACGTGTGTCTGACATACTCAAATTAAGGAAAAAAGGTGAGGGTTGAGTGGTAAGTTATCTCAAGGCTGCAAATTTGGGAATAATTGATTTTGTTCTGCGGGAACAGGTTTTGTCTCCTGATATTTCTTAATGATGACTTCGGTGGGCCGAAGGACGCGGTCTTTCCAGATAAATCCGGGGCGGGTGACTTTGGCGATGTGATTTTTTTCCTCCGGATCGGCGGTGGTCTGCACCCCGACGACCTTGTGATTTTTATGGTCGAGGGTTTCGTCGTTGGATTCGAGCTTGGTGACTTCGAGTCGATTGAGCACTTCGATGAGAAAAAAAACTGTGTTGCTGAGATTGTTTTGCGCGGATTTGATCTCATTGAGAGCCTCGGAGGAGGTTTCCTCAACGTGTTCGGCGAGGAACTTTTCCAAGCGGCTGCTTTGTCCGTTGAGATCGTCGTAAAGACTGAGGAGATCGCGAATAATAGGTTTTTGCAGTGCATCGAAGAGGAATTGATCTTTGTAGCCCTTGAGTTCCTGATGCATGGCGTCGAAAAGCCGCTGGTTGGCGGTTTCGACTTTGTGGCTTTGATCGAGGTGCTTCTGGACAGCCTCGAGCTTGGGGAGGATGGAGTGCTGTTTTTCCACCGCAACGGCGATGGCAGAGGTCTGTTGGATTTTTTCCTGAACGGTAAGGCCAAGTGTGGCAACGCTTTTAGCCAATTTATTCAGGGCTTGCGTGACCACGTCGTTGACGGGTTGCGGTGCTGCAACCGGTTCGGGGACCGGTGCAATTTCGGCAACGGGTTGTGGGGTGGGATCCCCCATAATGGTGGCTTCGAGACGCACGAGACGGGTTCTTTGTCCGCCACGTCGAATGGTAGTGGTCTTGCGTGGTGTCGGCAAATCGATGGCGGAATAATCGATTTTTACCGTCTTAAAAGTGGCATCGCGATCAGGTTCGGGCTTGGGAATGGTCGGAGAAGAATAGGGAAACGTAACCGTAATGATTTCCCCGTCGGATAAACCCGTTTCGGGGGCGTTTTCCGGGTCTGTAATGTCATCTCCAACCATATCCAATGCTTACAGCGGGTTTCGCGCCAGATGGCTGGAAATCCTTATTTTTTTCTCAATGCTAACGGCAAGCAGCAATCGCGAAACCGATCTGGCGGGGTAAAATGAAATCTAAACAGCCTTGGCGAGAATGGCATCGACCAAGCCCGGGATGTCGTGTCTGGTGGCTTCGACTGTGACCTTGTGGCCCGCTTTTTTCAAGGCACGCGTGGTGTGCGGACCGATGCTGGCAATTTTAAGCCGGGGCGAAAGTGTAGGGCGCAAAGCGAGAAAATTTTCCACCGTGGAGGTGCTGGTAAAAGTGATCCAATCCGCCCCCTCAGCATCATAGCGGGCCAGGATTCCCGAGGCATCGGTCGTTTCGGGCACGGTTCGGTAAGCAATGGTTTCATCGACGATTGCCCCCAGTTTGGTGAGCATGATGGCGAGGACTTCCCGGGTAACTTCGGCGCGCGGGATCAAAATACGCAGGTTTTCGACGTCGCCCTCTTTTTTAAGCGCTTCGACGATGGCTTCGGGGACGAACTCCTCGGGTTGGCAATCGACCTGAAAACGGTATTCCTCGATTTTTTTGGTCGTTGAAGGGCCGACTGCCGCGATCCGTGCCGCGCCGAGTTCCCGGGCGTCCTTGTAAATACGGTAATACATTTCGAAAAAAGCTTCCACAGCGTTGGGACTCGTAAAAATCAACCAATCGTAGGCGTGAGCATCCCGCACCATCTCGGCGAAAGCCCGCAAATCGCTCGGCGGCTCAATCCGTATCGTGGGAATTTCCAATACATCGGCGCCGAGAGCCGCAAGTTGATTACTCAGTGCCCCTGCCTGTAAGCGGCTGCGAGTGACGACGATTTTTTGGCCGACAAGCGGACGATTATCAAACCAGCGAAGGCTGTCGCGCAGTCGGTTTACCTCTCCAAAAACCGCGACTGCCGGGGCACGGAATTGCGCTTTTTCGGCCAGGGCGGCAATGTCTGCCAACGAACCTGCGAGAGTCTCCTGCTGCGGCGTGGTGCCCCAACGGATCAATGTAACCGGAGTCTCCGGGGCGGCACCGGCTTCGAGCAATTTCGTGGTAATGATTTCGAGTCGTTCCACGCCCATGAGCATCACTTTGGTGCCTTTGATTCGGGCCAATTCCTTAAAATCGAGGCTGGAAGCGATTTTTTGTGGATCTTCGTGCCCGGTAAAAAAAGTCACTTGCGTGGCCACACCGCGATGCGTAACCGGGATGCCTGCATAAGCGGGAGCGGCGATGGCTGAACTAACGCCGGGCACAATCTCAAAAGACAACCCAGCCGCAACCAGCGCGAGGGCTTCCTCGCCGCCGCGCCCGAAAACAAAGGGATCGCCTCCCTTCAGGCGCACCACGCGCAGTCCCTCGGCGGTTTTTTTAACCAATAAAGCGTTGATTTCCTCCTGGGTGAGCGTGTGTTGACCGGCTTTTTTGCCGACATAAATTTTTTCAGCATCCGTCCGAGCCCAGAGCAGCATGGCGGGGTTGCAGAGATAATCGTAGATTAACACGTCGGCGGTCTCAATAACTTCCCTGGCCCGTAAAGTGACCAGACCAAGATCGCCGGGACCAGCTCCCACGAGCAGACAACGACCGGTTTTTGGGGTTTTTTTGCTCATAGAAAATTGGGATGATGCCTGAATCGAGGGTCGGCAAGATAACTTGATCACGCGCTCCGGGCAACTCGAAGTAGCACCTCCAGATAAGCTTCCGCCACAGTCCGCGGAGTGCGCGCGGCCAGATGTGTCGCAATGGCCGCCTCGTCCCAGGTCGGTGAACTCAGAAGCACGCGCTCCAAAACGGCTGCAAGCGCGGACACATCGCCATTTGGAAAAGAAATTCCGCCCGGTCCCATCGCCTCGCGCAACCCCCCTTTTTCGGAGCCGATCACCCGACACCCACATGCCAGCCCTTCCAATGCCACCAGACCGTAAGGCTCCTCCCAGCGCGAGGGAACCACGAGAGTGCGGTGTTGATGGAGCGTTTTTACCAATTCCTCCCCCCTCAACGTGCCGACAAATTTCACCGCTTCGGATAATCCCAGCGCACCAGTTTTTTCCCGCAAAAACGCTTCCTCCAGTCCGCTGCCGACGATGGTCAGGGATGGAAACAGGTTTTTTTGACGCATCAAACCCAGGGCATCCAGCAAATCTTCCACCCCTTTATCCGAAACCAGACGCCCGACAAAAATCAAATCGCGCTCTCTTTTGACATCCCCGTTTTTTTTAAAAAGGGCTGCTTCGTAGGCATTCCCGATGATTTCCTGGGGAGTGTCGAACTGATCGGCCATTGCCTGGCTGACCGAAATCGAGGCGCTGGCACGTCGGATTGCCGCCAGTTTGAGCTTGGCCGCCAGATCGATCCTGCCTGTGACCGAGCGAATCCAAGTATGATGCGCCACCACCCAGGGCGTGCGCCAAAAAAGCAGCGGCCAAAGTGCTGGCAGGCTGATGTTGTTCTGAAAAAACACATCACTCCATTGCACGCAGGCAGCCAGTTCGCCAGCCGAGGGGCGGCGCAGCACGGCAAAAGGGAAATCCTCCGCTGTGTCGCTGGTCGTGGCAGTCAGCACACGCACTTCATGCCCGGCCCGGACAAATTCCGTCGCCAACATCAGCGAGACGGTCTCGATTCCTCCCACTTGAGGAGCAAATGCGTAGGAATAAAAAGCGATGCGTAAGCGACGGGCCACGACGTTTTTTAGACCAAGCCGTATCGAATTACGCGAAAAAAAATCAGCGCACCCACACCCCGCGGTAAACCTGGCCTGCGGGACGCTTCCCTGGACTACGAAATGGTTTCGCCGCCACGGGTCGCGGTGCATCGTAAAGTGCTACCACCGTGTCGGGATCTAGCCGTCCGGTTTTACGTAAACCATTGGCGTGCTGAAACTTAAGCAAGGCCATCTCGGTCTCCGGCCCGGGCAGGCCATCGGGCGCCGAACGATAATAGCCAAGACGAAGCAACTGACTTTGCGCCTCCACTAAAGTCTGCGATTGCACGCGGGCCGGTTTGTTGGCCAATTCCGATTCGGCAAAAAAATCGCTCACCGGCGAACGTGCGGAGGTGATTTCGCGAACCGTTTTTACCGACTCCACACGAGGTTTTTCGGCGATGATTTCGCGTTCCTCAACGCGGGCGGCGACTGCATCGCGAGAGGGTTTAATTTTTAGGGAGGACAAAGTTTCCGGGCTGATGCCACCACTCACATCCAAGCCGTTACGAATCTGGTAACGACGCAATGCAGCCCGCGTTTCCTCACCCAATTTGCCGTCCACCGTGCCATTATAAAATCCTTCCTGGGTCAAGGCCTGCTGGACTCGCGTCGTCTGATCATCGGCCTGCACCGAGACAGCACCCAGCAGGATAACAAAAATAACGCAGATGCATTTCATCAATAACACCTTCATCGGACGTGAAGTTTACCAGAGTTATTCAGCCCACATTTCTCCTGGAAGGGGATAGAGCAAAAAAACCGTTACAATTGATTTTCCACCGCGATATATCCCACCAGTTCCCCGGCTTCTCCGTGAACCGGAGAAAGCTGAATTTCCACATCGTAACGATCACCGTTTTTGTGATAATTGGCGATGTGCGTGGTTACCTCGCGGTTTTCCCGCAGACCTGTCCGCAATACTTCCACCGCTGCTGGATCGGTTTCCGGTCCCTGTAATATTTTACCAGCTTTGTTGCCGCGTAACTCTGCGAGGCTGTAGCCGCACATCCGCGTAAAAGACGGGCTTACCCACTCGATCACGCCATCATTATCCGCCACGACAAGGGCGCGTGAATTACGGTCGGGCGCATTCGCCAGCAAATATTCCACTTTGAGAGGTGGAAAAAGCTGCTCGCATAAAGTGTTCCGCAAAGTTTCTGGCGGCATCACCAGCACCTCGAAATCGAGGGGAGAATCTTCGGCCAGGGATACAGTATGCATGATAAGATCGGGATTTATTGCCAGCGCTTTTGCAAATACACCTTGTTCATTCTCCGAAAGGGTATCTTCGTTAAAACGAGTTGCTTGAGATTGAAGTAAGGGATCGATCATTTTTTTATAGAGATAAGCTACGTCTTAAGAAAGGTTATAGCAATTGCGTTTCGTCTGTTGTAGCAGGCCGGACGCAGAAATTTTCTTACTGACAAATCCGCCCCCCTCCATTCATGGTGAATCAGTCAAAAAATGCTCACCTTCATTGTAAGACGCCTGCTCCTGCTCATCCCGGTTCTCCTCGGCGTCATCAGCATCACTTTTTTTCTCATCCGCATCAAACCCGGCGGCCCTTTCGACAAGGAAAAAAAGATTCCCAAAGCCGTCGAGGAAGCTCTCCTGAAAAAATACCAGCTCGACGGCACCCAAGGCCGTCAATGGGCCGAGACCACCGCCTCCAACCTCGGCCAGGGCATCGCCACACAGCAGACCGCAGGTAATATCGGCTCCCTCTCCCAGCAACTCTGGGATTATCTCGCCGACGTCTGCCGCGGCGACTTCCGCCTCTCGCTGAAGTATCGTAATCGCACCGTCAACGAAATCCTTGCCCAATCCCTCCCCATTTCCGCCGCCCTGGGCAGCATGGCCCTCATTCTGGCTTCACTCATCGGCGTCTCCCTCGGCGCATTTGCCGCCATGCGCCAGCATCAACCCGCCGATAGCCTGGCCATGTTTTTTGCTCTCGTGGCCATCTCCCTCCCCACCTTTGTCACCGGCCCCCTTCTTATCCTCGTCTTCTGTTTCGGACTCCAATGGGTTCCTGTCGGCGGCTGGAACACCCCTTCCTCCTGGATTCTCCCCGTCATCACTCTCGCCCTCCCTTACGCCGCCTACATCGCCCGGCTCATGCGCGGCTCCATGCTCGAAACCCTTTCTCAAGACTATATTCGCACCGCCCGCGCCAAAGGTCTCACCGAAGTCCAGGTCGTCTGGAAACACGCCCTCCAAATCGCCATTCTGCCGGTCGTCTCTTTTCTCGGTCCCCTCACTGCTAATCTTCTCACCGGTTCCATCATCGTCGAAACCATCTACAACATCCCCGGCTCTGGCCGTTTCTTTGTCAGCTCCATCTTAAATAGCGACGCCTTCCTCCTCGGTGGCGTTACCATCGTTTATTGCACCCTTCTCGTGCTCATGAATTTGCTCGTCGATATCCTTTACAGCGTCCTCGACAAACGCATCGCGCTCA
>JBBRFA010000026.1:0-33343 GCA_038225185.1 Chthoniobacterales bacterium | reverse complement strand
GTTTCGCCAATGTAAGCTTCTTCAAAGCCACAAAGACCGATGATATCGCCTTCGCTGGCGTTTTTAATCTCGGTTTTGGCGAGACCTTGATGACCGAAAAGGGCGGTGACGTTGGTGCGTTCGCGTCGGCCATCGAGGTGAATACAGACAATGCTGTCGCCGACTTTGACGCGTCCGGAGATGATGCGTCCGAAAGCGATGCGTCCGAGGTAATCGGAGTAATCGAGATTGGAGACCAGCATTTGGAAAAAGCTGTGGGGAGCCTTGGGAGGGGGCGGGATGTGTTTGACGATGGCTCGATAGAGCGGCTCCATGTTTTCGCTTGGCTGATCGATTTCGTCCTTGGCGTAACCCGCCTTGGCGCTGGCATAGACGACGGGGAAATCGAGTTGCTGGTCGTTGGCACCGAGTTCGAGGAAAAGCTCGAAGACCATGTCGAGGACCTTGTGGGGGCGGGCGTTTTCGCGGTCGATTTTATTGATGACGACGATGGGTTTGAGACCGTTTTCAAGTGCTTTGCGGAGTACGAACTTGGTTTGGGCCTGGGGACCGTCGTGCGAATCGACGACGAGCAGCACGCCATCGACCATTTTCATAATACGCTCCACTTCGCCGCCGAAATCGGCGTGGCCGGGGGTATCGACGATGTTGACGTGGTATTCGTGCCATTGAAAGGCAGCGTTTTTGGCTTTGATCGTGATGCCTTTTTCACGTTCGAGGTCCATGGAATCCATGATGCGATCTTCGGTGGCTTTGGCTTCGTTGGCGCGGAAGGTGCCGGATTGTTTGAGGAGTTGATCGACAAGGGTGGTTTTACCGTGGTCAACGTGGGCGATAATGGCGATGTTGCGGATGTGTTCCATATAAAAGAGTAAGAAAAAAAGCGTAAGCCAGTCGGCGAAGGGCCGCGAATATGGACGCGAAGGGGTGGCGCGTCAACGCGGCATTTGCGAGCGGGCGGATTTGGTGGGAAAAGAAACGCGGGGAGGGTAAAATTGCGCTTGGCGCGGGAGCGGCGGATTGTTTAAGAGTAATGAGTATGCTGGAAGCGTTGATTTTTGATATTGGGAATGTTTTGCTTAAATTCGACTGGCGGGTGGCTTACGAAAGGCTGGAGACAAAAAGTGACGGCTTTAACGAGGAAGGACTTGCCACGATGGAGCACTGGAAGTTGCATTACGAGGAGGGTAAGTTGGAGCGGGAGTTGTTTGTGCGGCAATCGATGGAGGTGTTGCGATTTCAAGGTGAGGCTGCGGAATTCACGACGATTTGGGCGGAGATATTTACTTTAAATGAACCCATGGCGCAGTTCATCGAGTCGATCCAAGGCAGATTGCCGCTTTATTTGCTCTCGAACACGAATTGCATCCATATCGAGCATGTCTTGGAGCGTTATCCGATCTTTCAGCTTTTCGATGACGCGATTTATTCGCACGAGGTCAAGCTGGCCAAACCAGATCCGGCGATTTTTGAACTGGCCGCCAAACGTTTCGGTGTGGCACCGGAGAATACGGCATTTATCGATGATTTACTGGTCAATATAAAATCGGCGCGGGAAGTGGGTTTTCGTGGACTGCATTACGATGCCCGCGATCACCGGACAGTGATCGCGGAGATCGAAGCTTTGCTCTGATTTTTTTCCAAAACGACGGGATCGACATTTTCCTTCTGGAATAATCTCTCCGCCACTTCATCTTGCTTTCTATGAAATGGGATTATTTTATCGTCGGAGCTGGTTACGCAGGGGCGGTTCTCGCCGAACGTCTCGCCAGTCAGACGCAGGCCCGGTGTCTCGTCATCGATAACCGCAACCATATCGGCGGCAATGCACACGATCATTACGACGCCGCCGGAGTGCTTATTCATACTTACGGACCACATTATTTTCGCACCAACTCCGACCGCATCCGCGAATATCTTAGTCAATTCACCGAATGGCACGCCGTCGAATATAAAATCCTTTCCTGGGCCGAGGGACGTTACTGGCAATTCCCGATCAATCTTAACACCTTTGAACAGCTTATCGGCCGTCCCTCCACCTCCGAGGAAATGGAGGCGACCCTGGCCGAATGGCGCGTGGCCATCGCCGATCCGCAAAATTCCGAGGAAGTCATCATCTCCCAAGTCGGCTGGAAGCTTTACGAGATGTTTTTTAAAAATTACACCACAAAACAATGGCGCCGCGAACCTCGCGACCTCGATGCCAGCGTTTGCGGGCGCATCCCCGTCCGCCTCAATCGCGACGATCGTTATCTTTCCGAAAAATTTCAGGCTCTTCCGAAAGAAGGTTATACGGCCATGTTTCGTAAAATCCTCGATCACCCCAACATCGAGGTGCGTCTCAACACGAATTTCTGGGATATAAAAAATCAGATCGACTATAGCCATCTCATTTACACGGGCCCCATCGATACCTACTATCAAAATTGCTACGGCCCCCTCCCTTATCGTTCCCTTCGCTTCGAACCCGAGACGCTGGAGCAGGAGTTCTATCAACCGGCCATGCAAATCAACTACCCCAACGACCACGATTTTACCCGCATCGTCGAAGTCAAACATGCCACCGGACAAAAAATCAATCGCACGACCATCGTTCGGGAATATCCGGAGGATTACGGCCCCGGCAAGGAGGCTTACTACCCGATTCCGGCTCCCGATGCCCGCGCGCTTTACGAGAAATACGCCGCGCTCGCCGAAAAAGAACAGGGTGTTAGCTTTGTCGGACGCCTTGCCACCTATCGTTATTACAATATGGATCAAATCGTTGGCATGGCTCTCACCGAATTTGAAAAACTGCGCGGCAGGGAACTGGTAACCCGATGAATCCCGAAGCCCGGCGTCTCCTTGAAGATCAGTCGCGGGAAAAGAATTGGAAACGTTGGGGACCCTACCTGTCCGAGCGCCAATGGGGCACCGTGCGCGAAGATTACTCCTCCTCTGGCGACGTTTGGAGTTATTTTCCCCACGAACATGCCCGCAGTCGCGCCTACCGTTGGGGCGAGGATGGCTTGCTGGGATTTACCGACCGCCAATGTCGTCTTTGTTTTTCCCTGGCACTATGGAATGGGCGGGATTCCATTCTCAAGGAACGCCTCTACGGTCTCACCGGACCCCAGGGAAATCACGGGGAGGATGTGAAGGAGCTTTACTATTACCTCGACTCCACCCCCACTCATTCCTACTGCCGCGGGCTTTATAAATATCCGCAATCGGCCTATCCTTACGAAAAGCTGATCGCGGAAAATGCCCGGCGCAATCGACTGGAACCGGAATACGAAATCGAGGAAACGGGCGTTTTCAACGACAATCGTTACTTCGATCTTTTTGTCGAATACGCCAAGGCCGATCCCAATGATGTTTATATTAGGATCATAGCTTGCAATCGCAGCGATGTTAGTGCGCCGCTCCATCTGCTCCCCACCCTCTGGTTTCGTAACGCCTGGAGTTGGGGATGCAAACACGAGGGATGCAGCAGCAAACCGGAGCTAACCTTGCGGGAAAACGTCATCCAGACCCGGCATCCACTTTTGGAGGATTTTGTTTTTGCCGCCAACACTGCCTCGGATGGCACCGTCGCCGACTGGCTTTTTACCGAGAACGAAACCAACAATCCCCTCATCTTCCAGGCTCCCGGCGAAAACGGTTATTACAAAGACGCCTTTCATCGCCGGGTGGTTGACAATGATCCCGGCGCGGTATCGCCGATTGCTCAAGGCACCAAAACCGCCGCCTGGTTCCACTGCGAGCTGGCTCCCGGCGCCAAAGTGGAAATCACTCTGCGCCTGGCTGCCCGCGAGCTTTGGCTCGCCGATCCCGGTCTTAAGAAAGCGGAATCCGTGTTTGCCTCCCGCATTGCCGAGGCAGATGCCTTCTATCAAACCAAAGTCTGGCCGGGTGCCACCCTGGAGGAAGTCAATTTAATGCGCCAAAGCTATGCCGGCCTGCTTTGGAGCAAACAGTTCTATCATTTTGTGGTCAACGACTGGCTGGAAGGCGATTCCGGACAACCCGCCCCGCCGGATGTGAGAAATAAGGGGCGTAATCGCAACTGGCGACATCTTTTCAACAAGGATGTCGTCTCCATGCCCGATAAATGGGAATATCCCTGGTATGCCGCCTGGGATCTGGCTTTTCACATGATCCCCATTGCGGAGATCGATCCGCATTTTGCCAAGGAGCAGTTGTTGGTTTTTCTGCGCGAATGGTATATGCATCCCAATGGAGCCATCCCGGCCTATGAATGGAATTTTTCCGATGTCAACCCGCCGGTGCACGCCTGGGCTGTCTGGCGGGTTTACAAAATTTCCGCGGTTGATGGCCAGCGGGACCGGGTGTTTCTAGCCCGCGCCTTTCAAAAGTTGGTGATGAATTTTACCTGGTGGGTAAATCGCAAGGACGACGAGGGGCACAACGTTTTTTCGGGTGGCTTCCTCGGCTTGGATAACGTGGGGGTCTTTGATCGTTCGAGCCCCCTGCCCGATGGCACCAAACTGCAACAGGCCGATGGAACGGCCTGGATGGGTTTTTATTGCGGCACCATGCTCTCCATAGCCATCGAACTGGCTTTGGATGATCCGGTTTATGAAGATTTAGCCTCGAAGTTTTTCGAGCACTTCATTAGGATCTGCGATGCGATCAACGGTCTTGGCGGCAATGGTTTATGGGATGAAAGTGATGGCTTCTACTACGATCAAATGTTATGTGACCATGAGCGGCGACCGCTGAAAGTGCGCTCCGTCGTTGGCTGGCTTCCCCTCATTGCCGTGGAATTGATCGACCGCAAAATCCTGGATAAACTTCCCGGTTTTGCCAGTCGTGCACGCTGGTTTCTCGAAAATCGCGGCGATCTTCCGGCCAGCATCAGCTATCTCGAAACCAACGAGCAGCCGCATAACTATTTTCTTCTGGCCATGCCGACGCGCGAACGCCTGCGCCGCACCCTGGCCTACGCCTTCGATGAGAACGAGTTTCTCTCCCCGCATGGGCTGCGCTCCCTTTCCAAATGGCATCTCCAGCAACCGTATAGCTTCACTATTGGCAATGAAGTCTCCACCGTGGGCTACACGCCTGGTGAATCCACCTCCTCTATGTTCGGGGGCAATTCCAACTGGCGCGGACCCATCTGGTTCCCGGTAAACTATCTTTTCATCGAAGCTCTGGAACGTTACCACCGTTTTTATGGCGACACGTTCACCATCGAATATCCCACGGGCTCGGGCCAGGAGGCCAACCTGGGCGCAATCGCCCGCGATCTTTCCGCCCGTCTGGCCAATCTTTTTCTGCGCGACGAAAACGGGCAGCGTCCCTGCGATGGTGCCGACTGGCCGTTTAGCGATGATCCACACTTTCGCGATTATGCTTTGTTCCACGAATATTTTCATGGCGACACCGGCCAGGGTCTGGGCGCCAGTCATCAGACCGGCTGGACTTCACTGGTTACGCGCTGTCTTTCCGACCGCATCTGGCAACGCGAACATGGCAAGTGATCTCAAGCTTTTCTCCTAACGTTCCAATCGTTTTCAGACGTTGGTGTTGCGTTTTATTTTTCCGCTGGCGGTCACCGGTAACTCAGAGACGAAACGATAGTCCACCGGAATTTTATAGCGTGCCAGTTCGCGACGGCAGAGCGCGGATAGTTCGGCCAGGGATGGCGGTTGCGCGGGATCGTGTGGAACGATTTCGGCCACAGGCACGGTGCCGACCTTGGGATGCGGACGACCAATCACACGGACGCGCCTAACACCCGGGTGACTACCCAAAACGACTTCGATCTCCTCGGGAAAACATTTCATCCCGGCCACATTGATTACGGAATGCGAGCGGCCTTCGAGATAGTAATCCCCGTCCTCATCCACCCGTGCGAGATCGCCCGTGGCAAACCATCCGCCGGGGGCAATTTCCTGCCGCGTCTGCCAGGGAGCAAGATAAGCATCCAGCATCCCGGGACCACGCACCTGGAGTTGCCCCTCCACCAGGCGCGCGGAAAAATCGGGCTGCGGGCGTCCGATGGAAGCGGGCTTGTTTCGAGCCGAGGTGAGATTTAAAAAAGGAAGACCGATCTCGATGATGCCCAGGCCTTGCGAAAGAGGCACACCATAGCGTGCCAGGAACGCTTCCGCAGTGGACGAAGCCAGCGCGGCGGCGGTGGAAACGGCGAGACGCAGGCCGGGCCAGTCGCGTCCGGAGGCTTCGGCGGCGAGTAATGCGTGATGAAAAGGAGCACCGTAAAGCACGGTGCCACGGTGTTGCCGTGCGGCAGTGAGGATATCCCCGGCGAGATGCGACTCGACAATGATCGTGGCCGCGCCGCACCAGAGATAGAGAATGATGGAGACGGCAAAATGATGTGCCATGGGCAGGATCCAGACCACACGATCACTCGGGCCGATTTGCAAACCGCGGTTGGCGGCGGAGATGCGTTCTAACAAACTTTCGTGAGTGAGCACAATGCCTTTGCTAACACCGGTGGTGCCCGAGCTAAAGCGGATGAAAGCAGGTTGCAAGGCGTGCAATTTTTCCTCGGGAAACCCGGGTGGCAGCAAGGGAGTGCGCGGCTCCAGCTCTCCGTTGGCATGCAAAATGGCTTCGATACCGGTGCGGCGGATGAGGTCCTCGCGTTCGGTTGTAGTTAGTTCGCTGGCAATGGGAATAAGGCATTTGCCCGAGCGCACGATGCCGAGTGCGAGGACGACGTGGGTGATGCCGTTGGGGCAATCGAGGCCGATGCGAAATGCGATTGGGTTTTCCAACCGGCTTTCTAATCGGGTTACGACTTCCTGTGAGGAGGCGTCGAGTGCGGCGAAGGTGATTTTGCTTTCTCCATGGATGAGGGCGATGGCCTGGGGATCGGCTTGTCGGAAGATGGTTTCGACAATGTTCATACGACTTGCGAACGGATGTTAGCAGGATCGCATAATCCCGTGGCAACCCATTGGGCGGCGGCGAGACCGGCGGCCTGCCCTGTGGCGAGACAGGTGCCGATGACGCGAATCGAGGCCTGGGCTTCGTGACTGCAGGAGAGGCAGCGGCCGGCCATAAAAAATGAGTCGTGGGCGGCGGCGCGGAGCGAGCGAAGTGGAATCTCGACTGGCTGCTCGCCGACGGGATAGCGGAGCTTGGGGCCAGTGGCTTTTTCGCGCAGTTCCATGGGCCAGGTGGCCACGGCGATGCCATCGGGAAAGGCGAGGCCATTTTCCACATCGCTAGTCTCGAGGCGGTATTGTCCCTGGAGGCGTCGGCTTTCGCGAATGCCGATGCGTGCCGGGTGGCGGGAGGTAAAACTCGCCTCGAAGCCAGGCACTTTGTTTTTAAGAAAACTCGATAAACGGCTGGCCAGGGCGCGCCCTTCGATTTCGAGCGCGGTGAGGCTGGTGGGATCGAGCGGATCGAAATCCTTCGCGGGTAAATCGATGCTAACAAACATCCCCCCCGGATCGCCACTTTCGCGGAAGGAGGCTCCGAGAGCGGTCTCGGGAAGCAAACCGCTGCGCACGCCATCGACGAGATGACGGGAAAGTTTTAGCCGGTAATCCTCGACTAACGCCTCCGGGCCGACGCCGTGCAGACCATAAATGTAGGCAGGCCTTTGCAGACGGTCGGAAGTTTCCTGCTCGAAAGACAGCCCGGCCAGGGCACCGGCTGTGCCGTCGCCCGTGGTGTCGATGAGAGCGCGGGGTTGCACGGAATGAAGGCGTCCGCGCGTAAAGATGACGACCTCGGCGAGATCGGGGCTTACCTGGATGACCTGGCTGTGCAACCAGACGCGAAGATGGGGAGTCCGCGTCGTTATTTCGTCTGCCAGACGTGCGACGGCGGAGGGATCGGTGAGGAGCACATCGACGCGCCCCATGCGCAAAGGGCCGCGGGCACCGCCGCTGGAGAGGAGATTTTCGGCAAATTCCAGGGCAAAACCGCGATTACCCGGGATGGCTTCGGCCCCGGAGTGGATGCGGTAAAGGCCGCAGATGGAATGGATGAGCGAGGCGGTCGCGGTGCCGCCTAACATGCCCGATTGTTCCACGAGCAAAGTCTCCGCTCCGGCGCGTGCAGCGGCCACGGCGGCGGCGATCCCGGCACTGCCACCTCCGACGACGAGGACGTCACACGACATGGGCAGGCTCCGTGTTTTCCGTTCCCAATAAAACAGCCCGCAATCGTCCTAACATGACATCGCGTTCCGCAGGGGTAGAGGCGGTGTTGCGCCAGGAAAGGGTGAGGGTGAGGCGATCGGCGCGTTTGTTAAAAAAGACGCCGGACTTGGGTAGGGTGCCAAGGCAGGGCAGATGCCAGGCGTTAAGAATGTCTGCCCTGGCGATGCGGGAGATTTCGGGGGAGCCAGCAGGAAGCAATCGGCGATTTTTCCAGGGATTTTGAGAGTGGACACGGCAGACATCGTATGGGTGCGTTTTCAGGTGGAAACGCTGCAACGGTGGATTAGGTGGGCGAGAGCCAGCGGAGTATGAAAATTTTCCTTGGTCAGATCGGCATCGGGGAGGAGAACGCCATATTTTTCCTCAATGAGAAGAAGAAGTTGCATGATGGCCATGGAATCGAGACCAAGTTCGTAAAGATCGCTTTCGGGATGGAAGGCGGGCGGGGTTTCGAGGAGCCGTTCGCGGATGAGGACGACCAGTTCTTCGGCTAGGATGGGGATGTCGGGAGTCACAAAAAATACGGTTGATGGAGAATTTAATTACCCGGTGGAGAGGTGAGCCGTCAACAGATTTAACGCTGGCGGAGTGGCTGGAGAAGATCGGAGTGGCGGCGCACAGTCTCGCGCCCTAGCTGGATGAGATCGGGTCCCAATTTACGACGGAAGAAACCGGGGCGCGGAGTGGTGGTTTCGAGAACGATGACATTTTTACCGGCCTCACGGGCGAGTCTGGCCTGGAGACGGTGCAACTCGTCGTGGACGATCTGCTTGATAAGACAAATGCCCGTGTAGATGGTCAGCGGACGGGGTTGTGGCTTTTTTTTTCCGGCATCATGGTTATGCACGAAATGCACGAGGATCGTGTGAATGGCCGGGTCGTCGATCCATGGGGCGAGAGGCGCGGGCTGGGCGATGCCGCCATCCCAATAAAGTTGCCCGTCGATGGTGTGCGCAGCAAAAAGCCCTGGGAGCGCGCAACTGGCAAGGATGAAATCGGCCAGCGGACCTCGGGTGATTAGTTCTGGATGTTGCCGGGTAAGATTGGTCACCGCGAGGGCCAGCCGGGGGGCGTGACAATCTTCAATGCGCCGATCCTGCAGAATGGTGCGAAGCTGGCGCACAGCACGTGCGGGAAGAATGGCGCCCGTGGTGCCCGGCCGGTTGAAGAGCAATTTCGTGGCGCGAATGGGTAATGCCCAGTCGTGAAAGGTGCGAAACAGATCGAGATCGGTGAGGAGCGGGAGGATTTCCTCCGGGGAAAGACCGCCTGCATGGAGGCCGGCCACCAATCCTCCGGCGGAGGATCCGCTCACTGCGCCGGGGACCACGCCTTGCGCGGCTAGTTCGGCCAGAAAACCGGCATGAGTATAGAAACCAAAATAAGAGGAACTCAGGGCCAGGGCGAGACCATTGTTAGGAGTGTTCGATGGAATCGGGGAAGGGTTGATTTTTTCCGTGGTAAGTGGAGTGCCGGGCAGCATACGGTTAGGTTTTCTTTTCGTAGCTGGCGATGGCGGCGAGGAATTGGGGCAGCACGGTGTGGGCTTTGGCCTGTCCGACGCCTTTGATGCGGAGGGCGGCCTCGACGGAACGCGGTTTCAATCGCGAAAAAGCTTCGAGCACCACATCGGGAAAAATGACGTAGGCAGGCACATTTTTTTCGGTGGAAAGATCGCTGCGAAGCCGTTTTAGTGTGGCCAGCAAATCGTGATCCACCGGGATGGCGAGAGCGGCACCGGGTTCGGCGACCGCATTTTCGAGCGAATCGGGCCAGCGGAGGGAATAACCGTGATCGCCCCGCATGGCTTTGTCCCCGAGAGGGGTAAGGGTGGTGAGAGGATAGGTGCCTTCGGTGGTTAGAAGCAGGCCGCCTTCCAGCAAGGAGCGAAAAAGTTCGTTCACATAGGCGGCTCCGTGGGCTTGAAGGATGCCGTGGGTGGAGAGACGGTCGAGGCCAGCCCCGAGGATTTCGCGGGAACGACTGCCGATGAGCGTCTGGACGATGCGCCCTTTGCCGTAACGAGCCTGCCATTCGCCGCTGGCAAATGTGCTCATGCGAGCGACTCCGCTTAGCGCTTTTTTGACTAGCAGCGCCTCGAAATCGGTCGGCGCACGCGCACCGGAACGGGCGTCTTCGTTGCAAACATCGCAGTTGCCGCAACGGGTGGCGCCGACGTCGCCAAAGTATTCGAGGATCATTTCCTGCCGGCAACGCCTGCCGTAAGCCAGATCGACCATGGCGCGGAGTTTGTCGCGGTCGCGTTTTTCTTTTTCGCGCAAGGAATCGAAATCGAGGGTTAGTTCGCGACCTTTTTTGTTAGGATGCAAAATTTTCGTGCCCCGCACACGTTGTCCCGGCACATCGAAACGATCTATCGCCAGGGCCCGATCGAGCACCGAGAGAGCGGACCCGACCGACATTTCATTGACCTCATCGCCAATGAGTTCCGCCATGTCGCGGATGGATTTGATAACGACCCCCTGGGCATCGGCCCAATGGCGCAGGCGTTCATAGACTTCGAGAATGAGCTCGGGCGACGGGTTGCTGCCTTCGATGAAAAAATCCTGCACGCGGGTGTCGGCAAAATTAAAAAACAACTCGCATACCGCTGGTTCGCCATCGCGTCCGGCGCGTCCGGCTTCCTGGTAATAAGCTTCGACACTGCCGGGAATCTCGAAATGCGCGACAAACCGGATATCCGACCGGTCGATCCCCATGCCAAACGCATTCGTCGCCACGGCGACATCGGCTTCGCCTTCGACAAATTGATTTTGCGCGTGCGTGCGGGCCTCATCGCTCAACCCGCCATGATAGACGACGAGTTTGACTTTTTTTTCCTTCAGCACCTCGGCCACTGCCTCAACGCGCTTGCGGGTCGCGCAGTAAATCACCCCGGTTTTATGTTCCTGAATAAGAGCGGCCAGCCGGTCGTATTTGTTAGCTTCGCCGGAAGTGTGGGTGATCACAAACCGCAGGTTGGGTCGGGCAAAACCGGCGACAAATTCCACCGGATCGCGCAACCCGAGACGTTGCAAAATATCCGCCCGCACGACTGGTGTCGCCGTGGCCGTAAATGCTGCCGCGGGAGGATGTCCGAGTTCCTCGAGCACTTTGCCCAGACGAAAATAATCGGGCCGAAAATCGTGTCCCCACATCGAGAGACAATGCGCTTCGTCCACGGCAAAAAGGGCGATTTTAATACCTGCCAAAGTGCGCATAAACGCCGTGCTGCGAAAGCGTTCCGGCGCGATATAAACGAGTTTGTAAGCGCCATTTTCCATACCGCGCAATACTTCGCGCTGCCCTTCGAGCGAGAGCGAACTGTTGATCAACGCCGCTGGAATGCCTTTATCTGTCAATCCATCGACCTGATCTTTCATCAGCGCGATCAGCGGCGAAACCACGATGGTTACGCCATCGAGCAGGAGTGCCGGGAGCTGAAAACAGAGCGATTTGCCGCCGCCCGTGGGCATGACGGTGAGCACGTCGCGTCCTTCGAGAATCGAGGTGACGACCTGTTCCTGGGCATCGAGAAATTCCCGAAACCCAAAGTATTTTTCCAAAGCAGCACGAGCATCCACAGGGGTGGGATTTTTCACCAGTCGCGCCGTCTGCGCAAGGCAGGAATCGGGGAAAAAAATTGTGGCAAACCTGCCTGCGGCGATTAAAAATCAGCGCAGATTGGCATTTATCCGGATTGGAAAATGCCTTCTAAAATGTCAGCACGTGAGCGTTGGAGGGCGGTTATGCCTGGTCGCGCGCGCTTTTGACGAAGGCGACGATTTTTTTGAGGTCACCTTTTGCTGCCCAGATTACGCGGAGAAAATCGGAGGGATGCACATTGTTGGTCTTGAAAAAACGACGGTCGCCCCCACAGCAAAACATAATTTCCTCGGGTAAGGCTCCCGATAAAAAGCCTTCCGCTTTCGGGATGATTCGTGGAAGCCATTCGATGCCTTCGATGGCCTCGTTTTTTGCCGGCAAATCGCTTTCGCGCACTGCCACAGTGGTCCAGGTGCCGTGCATTTGATGCAGAAAATAATCCCGCCGGGCAGAAACAATCAGGAGCACGGTATCCCAATCGGGTTCGGAGGTGCTAAACGTATCCTCGGCGTAATCGTAGAGGTTGATCGGTTTGAGGCCGATGGAAGCCAGGAAGGCAATTTCCTCGGTCGTAAAAAAAGTGGCGGCTCCCCGTTCGCCCGCTTTGTATTTGGCCACGGCCTGATTGTATAAGCCGTGTAATTGACGTGTCCATTGGTTGATTTCGGTCATAAAAGACTCATTGATACGTCATCTCCCGGATAGTATCAACCCACCATGCGCAAAGGTTCGGGGAGGTCCAGCGGGGGTGCTTCCTCCGATTCGTCGAACTGCTGGTGCGAAAAGCCAGTCTTGGCGTCGCGATAAATGGTTAGGAATACATCGCGATTTACACGAATGCATTCCTTGATCGCCTCGGGGTCTTTTTCGCAGAAAAGGGCGGTTTTCCAGGAAAAAAGATGTTTCGGTTTATGAAAATCGCTGTTGGCGATAAATGGCAGACGTTTGAGACCGACGGGGTTGAAAATGTCGTCGCGATTGGCGACTTCCCAGGCATCGAGCAGGGGGGCGTAAATATCGATATTCTCCCAGAAATAAAGGGTGTCCTTGCCCCAGGCGGATTTAAACTCATGCGGATGCGAGGCGACGGCGAGGGCACCTTGCTGATGGATGGCGGCGATGGTTTCGATGATGCTGAGACTGGGATTGATCGGCTGCTTGATGTCGATGCCTAACAAATGAGCGCTGGTTTTTTTAGTGAGCCCGTCCTTGTTAAATTCCAGGCCTGCCATGAGGATGAGGTTGTATTTTTTCCAGGCCCTTTTTTTCTCCTCCTCGATGGTGGTAAAATATTCGTCCACCTGCTGCGGCAAAAGAACCATGCCAGTGAGGTTGGTTAGTCTTCCTAACAATCGCTGATGATCGCAAATGTGGTCGGTGACGCACAGGGCGTCGAAGCCATGCTGGCCGTAAAGATCGACCAATTCCCGAATACTGAGTTTGCCATCGGAAAAATGGGTGTGCGTATGGAGATCGCACATGAGCAGATTCCGCTGGGGGGTGGCCGGTGGCACACGACGATCGAAGGGGGCAAGTTTACGCGGCGGAGTATTTTCGGGCACGCCAGATTCGAGGACGAAGCGGGCGATGTCGAGCGAGGCATTAGGCAGGCTTATCTTGGTGATGTTAGCCTGCCATTCGCGATATTTTTCCCCTTTGTTGGCGAGGGCAAGGTCGATTCCATCCATGATGGCGGTGGGGGTGACGGCGAGGAGTCCGCAGTTGTTTTCGACGATGAGACGGGCGTTGCCCTCTTCCTGGCCTGGAACGACCTGGGTGATGATCATGGGCGTGCAACTAGCGACCGATTCCTGCACGGTGGCCCCGCCCGCTTTACTGATCAGGAGATGATGCGTGGTGAGAAGCTCGGGGATTTTAGTGGTCCAGCCGTGAAGTTCCACAGGATTGACGGCTTTTTCGGTGGCTTCCTCGATGTCTTTTTTCAAGTCGGCATCGCGACCCACGGTAATGGTTAGGTGAATGTCTTTGCGGGCGGAAAGTTTGCGGGCGACCTCGGGTGCCTCACGTTTGCCCGAGTTAATCATGTAAAGAACCTTCAGCCCCTCGGCGATGTCGGGGCGTTCCAGGGGAAGAGAGGCGAATTTATGGGTGACCGGAAAGCCAAAGACGCGGATTTTTTCCTCCTCGATGTTAGCCTGACGCAGCACGCGGGCACTGTCCTCATTGGCGACGAGAAAGTAATCGCTGGAGCAACGATACCAGACCGAATTAATGCTAAGTGAGTCGGTAATGACGGTGATTTGTGAGAAATTACGAGCGCGTCCGTCGCTGTAGATTTCGTCGATGAGATAGTTATAAACCGGGTAGGTGCTGAGGATGACATCCGGTTCGGCGATGCGTAGCAGTTCGTCGAGTGAGTTCCGCATCCGCCGGAGCGCGACCATGTTGCTCTGGACCATGCGGGTATTATCGATGAGATCGTAGATTTTACCCCAGACCCTGGGGGTTTTATTAATGGTGGTAAGGTAGGCTTTTTTGACGAACTCATTGAGTTTGCCGTAGCAAGTCTCGAACAGGTCGAGCACTTCGACGTTGACTTCATCGGGAGCGATGAATTCGAGGGCGTCGCAAATGTTGCGGGCGGCGGTGTTATGACCTTCGCCGAAGCCTGCGGTAAAGATGAGAACTTTTTTCATGAATCAAGAGCAAGATGTCCGTGGGAGTGAGAATAAGTTGTGAATAACTTATCTGTAAGGTTATGGAAAGCGTTTTTGTAATTTGTCACATAATTGTAACCATTGCCGGTTCGAAAATAACCAATAAAATAAAAGGGGGCAAGATGCTGAAGTTTTTCCGGAGATCGTTTGGTTGGGGAACGTTTTTTTTGAGTCTTTCGAGAATTTTCCCACTGAGACTGGAGAATTGTTTGCATCCCTGCTTCGTTGCGCTACGATCTTTCCACACAAAAAATGCGATACGATGCAGCCATTATCGGAGGGGGACCAGCGGGAAGTGTGGCAGCGGCGACGTTGAGCCGGGCCGGACGTCGTGTCATCGTTTTGGAGCGGGAAAAATTTCCTCGTTTTCACATTGGCGAATCTCTTTTGCCTTTCAGTATGGATGCTTTTGATCGTCTTGGGCTGCGTGAAAAAATGGAAAAAGCGGGCTTTATTCACAAGCACGGAGCCGAGATCGCCAGCGGCTGTAACAAACAACTTCGGTTTTATTTTAAAAATGGATTCCGTTCCAAACGCGCCACCGCCTATCAGGTTACACGGGCCGATTTTGATAAATTACTATTAGATCATGCTGCTGAAACCGGAGCCGAAGTGCTGGAGGAAACGCAGGTTAAATCGATTGATTTCCAGACAGGCGGCGTGCGCCTGCAAATCAACGGACCGACCGGCGAACGTGAGATCGAGGCGGATTATGTGATCGATGCCAGCGGGCGTAACAGTTTGGTCGGTAACACTTTCGGACTGAAAAAAACCTATCACGACCTGAAGAAATTTGCCATTTACGCTCATTTCGATCATGTGAGCAGAGCCGAGGGTGTCGATGGCACGCTCACGCGCATGGTGCGAACATCCAGGGCATGGTTTTGGATGATCCCACTTTCTGCCACCCGCACGAGCATCGGATTGGTGATGGATTTGGAGGATTTCAAAGCGAGTGAAAAATCGCCTGAGACAACTTTTACCGAGGCTCTCGAGGCGCAGCCGGTGATGAAATGTAAAATGGAAAATGCCACCCGTGTTTCGCCTATTTATGCCACGGGCGACTATTCGTATCGGAACGAAAAATTCACCGGCGATCGCTGGATTCTGGCCGGTGATGCGGCGGGATTTATCGATCCAGTTTTCAGTAGCGGGGTGTTTTTGGCCATCCTTTCGGGAGAGGAGGCCGCCAAAGCCATTCTCGGCGCACTCGCTGCACCGCCCGTGCGGGAGAAGCTTTTTGCCGGATATCACTCAAAAATCAACCGGGTGATGGACCTTTATCTCGACCTCGTGTTGGGCTGGTATAAACAGGAATTTATCGAGACGTTCTTTAACCCGGTGCAACATCTGCAACTTGTCCCGGCGATCAATGCCATCCTCGCAGGCAACGATGGGCGGAGTTTTGCCATTCGCTGGCGCATCTGGCTCTTTCATAAAGTGGTGCGTCTGCAAGGTCGCGGAGTGCCGATCTCTCCCCGACTCACTCTCGAACCCAACGCTGCATGAGGTGGCGTGGCCTCGGCTTAAGCGGAATCCTTTTTTTTCTGGCCAGTCTTTCCGGTTGCACCACTTTCCCGCCAGCACCTTATCCCACGGCAAACTGGCAGACGCGGATCGGGCAGGCACGCTATATGGATGCGCAACGTGCCGTCACAGGCGATGTTTCCCTGCGCATCGCTCCTGCCATGCCGGATACTTACGCCCTGGAGTTTTCCAAAGCAGGCAATCGTCTGCTGCTGCTTACTCGACAGGGAGAAATCGGCTGGGCGAGCGGATTGTTAGCCAAAGGAAATTTCGCCGGGCCTGTCGCAACAGCGCCGGTCCATCTGCGCCCCTGGTTTGAAAATACTAGCAGGACAGTGCAAAAAAAGACCCTCGTCAATCCAGACTCCCTGCCCCGTGTGGAATTCCGACTGCAACCCTGATCCAGCCCCTCCATGTCATCTCTTAGCCAGCGCGTCGCGCACACGCTTCTCCGGCATCGTTTACGCTGGTTGCTCACACTGTTCGTGCTGGTCATCTCGTCCCTCGTCTTTCTCACTTCGCGCATCCAGTTGGATACCGAGGTATTGAATCTGCTTCCGGGTAATTTCGAATCGGTCAAGGGTCTTAAAGCTTACAATTCGCGCTTTGCCCAGACCAGGCTCCTTACTTTTGCGATCATTGACAAAGATCCCGATAAAGTCGAAGCCCTGCAGGAAGCACTTCTCCTAAGTCTTCCCGAGCAGCCGTGGGTATTGCGTTTTTTTGACCGCCCCCCCATCGAGACTCCGGAGGGGCTGGCCGATTTGCAAGGTGTTGCCGTCCCGCTTCTGCTGAATCTTCCCGCCGATGAATTCGCCGCCGCCGTTGCTTTGCTGGATCCCGAAAAAATCGCCTCCCGACTGCAACGTCTTCGCCGCGAAATCGATGCGGGATCGCCCACTGCCAGCGTCTCGCTTTCGTTGGATCCGCTCGGCCTGCTTACCCGTGCCATGCGCCCACTGGCTGGAGTCACCCACAATAGCCAGCGCGACGCACTCGCCTCCGAGGACGGCACGCTCCGCCTGTTTTTTGTGGAGACCACGCAGAAAAATATCGGCGCCATCGAGTGCCAGCGCATCATGGCTGAGGTCCACGATTTCATCGAAAAATTCCGCAACGCGCATCCCGGCAATGACACCCCCGAAATCCTCGTTACCGGGCGCACTCCCTACGTCGCCGAAATCTCCCAGGGCATGCACTCCGATCTCACTTCCTCTTTGTTAGGCTCGGTCCTTTTTTGTTGCGCTTTATTTTACCTTGGCTTCAAACGACTTCTGCCATTGGCTGCCATTCTCGCCATGCTCGGGGTAACCTGTCTTCTGGCTCTCGCCGCTGCCGTTTTTTTGTTCGGGAGTGTTAATGTCATCACCATCGGTTTTTGTTCCATCGTCGTCGGCCTCGGGATCGACTTCGGAATGCTGCATTTTTCCCGTTATCGCGATGAGCTATCCATCCACCAAGATCCCGAACGCGCCCTTGCCATCTCCATCCGCGAAGTTTCTCCCTCCGTTTTTTACGGCGCAGCCACCAGTGCGATTGCTTTTCTCGCTTTGCTCCTGAGCGAAGCACCCGGGTTCGGTCAATTGGGTGTGCTTGTCGCCCTCGGGATCGTTCTCGCCGCCCTGCTCATGGGGACACTGCTCTATCTACTCTTGCCACTATCAATCGCTCCGAAAACCTCCCAGCCCGATCTTTTCGAGCGTATTTCGCGAAAATATATCGACCTCATCCTTCGTCAACGCCGCAGTCAGACTCTCATCCTTTATTCCTCCGTCGTTATCTTTCTTGCCGCCATCGTCTGGGCCGTTCTGCCCATCCAATCCATCTCCTACTCGGCCAACCCCGCCTCGCTCGAACCCCGCAACAGTCTCGCCTCCCAAGCCATGCAACGCATCAAGGAAAAAATGCCCGCCGCCCGCGAACCCATGCTTGCGGTGGGGCAGGCCGCCACCCCGCAGGAATTTCACGATCTTTGGGCCGCCGCCGAAACCCGCTGGCGTCCACTCGTCGATCAAGGCGTCATCGACAGTTTTTCCACTCCCGCACCTTTTGCCATTTCCCCTCGTCGCCTCCAGGAAAACTGGACCACCCTGCACGCTCTCGACCTCGCCGCCTCCGAACGCTCGCTTGCGCAAGCCATTGAGACCGAGGGCTTCAGCCGCCCCGCTTTGCAACCCGCCTTCGACCTTCTCCGCCGCCTGGCCGACACCGTCTCCGCCCCTCCCGCTTTGCCCGACTGGAAGACCGCCATCCCCGAGACCTCCCCCTGGTGGTTTCTCATTAACCGCTATCTTTCCGACGAACCCCTCTTCGCCGCCGCCTTCATCAATCTCAAACATCCCGTTACCCAACCCTCCGAACGCGACGCCCTCGCCGCCGCTCTCACCCTGCCCGATCACTCCCTCCAGCTCACCGGCTGGGCCTACACCCTGGTCGATCTCATCCCCTGGGCCGCGCGCGAACTCACCCTTCTCCTCTCCTCTGTCGGCGCACTCGTCGCCCTTCTGCTCGCCCTTAGTCATCGCCAATGGAAAGCCTGGTCGCTCTCCATTCTCTCGATTCTTTTTTCTTCCGCCGCCATCGTCGCCACTCTAAAAATACTTCACGTCGAACTCAATCTCCTCAATATTCTCTCCTTCCCGCTCGTCCTTGGCGTGGGCGTCGATTACGGCATCCATGCCCTCGTCGCGCTGCGAAAAAAAGGAGACCCCGCCCTCCATCTCATGCATATCACCAAGCCACTCCTCCTCTGCGGACTCACCACCGTGGCCGGCTTCGGCAGTCTCATCACCTGCAGTAATCCTTCCCTGCGCGGCCTGGGAATCATTTGTGCCGTGGGTGTGGGCTGGAGTATTTTATCCACTTTCCTTTTCCTCATTCCTGCCTATGTCCGGCAAAGCCGCCCTCCAGTCCACTAATTCCGATCCCAATCCCTGGTATAATAGCTGGACCTTTCGCAATTCTCATCGCGTCGCCCGCCTCCTGCCGCGACCGATCACCCAGACTTTGGCCACCTTGATCGGACATCTCGCCTACGATCTTTGCGAGACCCCCCGCAACATCATGCGGGAAAATCTCCGTGCCGTCACCCAACTCAGCGGCCCCTCCCTCGATGCGATAAATCGACATTGCTTCACCAATTTTATCCAAATGATCACCGATACCCTGCGTTTTCTCAATGCAGACGGCTCCAGCGTCGCCGAAATCGTCGGCGATTGGTCCGGCCTCGATCATCTCCAAGCCGCTCGCGAGCTCGGCAAAGGCACCCTTCTCATTACCGGCCACCTCGGAGCTTGGGAACTCGGCGGCATCCTCCTCGCCGTGCGCGACATCCCAGTCACCATCGTCACCCTCGCCGAACCCCTCACCGACCTCGGCGAATGGCGCGAAAAATACCGCGAACGCTTCGGCATCCGCACCATCACCCTCGGCGAAGATCGCTTCGCCTTCCTCGAAATCGTGCAAACCCTCCAGCAAAATGGCGTCGTCGCCCTCCTCGTCGATCGACCTTACGGCGGACATGCCGTCCCCGTGCAAATGTTTGGCCAGACCACCCTTTTTTCACCTGCCGCCTCCCTGCTTTGGCAACACACCGGCGCCACCGTCATCCCCGCTTTTGTCTTCGCACAAAGCACTGGCAAATACGCTTCCCACCTCTATCCTCCCATCGAAATGACCCAGGGCGACGACTCTCAACCACCTCACCATGCCAACACCCAACGCATCGCCGATTTCTTCGCCACGCTTCTCAAAAAGCATCCCGATCAATGGTATAATTTTGTGCCTTTGTGGAATCCTCCTCTGGCCGATTGCCATTCTCCGCGCCGCACCCCTTGATCCAGCCGCCACGCGCGAACTTCTCGGTAAAATCGCCGCCGAACGCCAGCGCAATCCCTCCCTTCGATCCGATTTTTCCGAGGAAAAAAGGGGCGGCATTCTCGCCCGGCCCGCTCTCGCCAAAGGCAAAATCTGGTTCACCGCACCCGACCGATTCCGTCGCGAAATAAGCCAACCCGGCCAGGAAAGCCTCATCGTTAGCGACGGAAAAGTGCTCTGGATGGTCTATCCCGCCTTTCAGGAAGCCGAACGCTACGATCTCGCCAAACAAAAAATTCTCAACCAGGCCCTTGCCGCCTTTACCACCGGCCTGGCATTCCACGAAGTGGAACGCGACTTCACAGTCGCCGCCGAAACCACCGCCCAGGGACACACCCTTACCCTCGTCCCCCGTCGCAGCGCCATCGCCCGCCTCGTCACTAAAATAGAACTGGAATTCTCCCAGAAATTAGAGCTGCGCCGCATCCTCACCCTCGCCCCCAAAGGCGAAATCACCCGCATCGAACTGCAAAACACCGTCCTGGAACCCCATCCCGCCGACACCTTTCAATACGTTCCACCACCCGGCTACACCGTCAGCAATCCGCTCGGAAAATAAGCAGCCCCTTACTTTCCTTTCTCCCCTTACTCCAGGGTGCGATTGAGAGTTGGGTAATGCCACGATCTGTGGACGGTGGATTTCAAGCGGTGGCGGCAGGGAAGCGATTAGCTCGGAAGCTGGCCTTGAAAATGCCGCGCTGTTTCCGCAACCTGGCCTTCACCGTTTCGATGTTCGATATTCCGCATTCTTTTCATCAATCACACCCCCGCTGTTAAATGCGGAATGGGGGCCGGGGAGGGGGCATTTAAGGAATCAAGATGCCGATGACAGTGGCGGTAAGATAGCAGGCTAACAATCCGCCGACCATGGCTTTGAGACCGAGACGGGCGAGGTCGCCGCGTCTCTCGGGAGCGAGGGCGCCGATGCCTCCGATCTGGATGGCGATACTGGCGAAATTGGCAAATCCACACAAGGCGTAGCTGGCCAGGGTAACGGACCGTGGGTCCAGGTCGCCGGGATTTTGCGCGATGTTGTTCGATAAACTCAGGAACCCGACAAACTCGTTTAAAACAATCCGCTCACCCAGCACACTGCCGACAAATTGACAATCCTTCCACGGCACTCCGATCAACCAGGCAAAGGGGGCGTTGATCCAGCCAAGAAATTTCTGCAAGGTAACAGGGTCTGCCACGCCAAACCAACCTTGCACGCCGCCGATCATGGCGTTGGCCATGGAGACGATGGCGGTGATGGCTATGAGCATGGCAAGCACATTGATGGCCAGGGCGATGCCCTCGCTGGCTCCGCGACATAAAGCGTCCACGCTGTTAACTGTCTCGCGTTGCACCGAAAAATGGCAGCGTTCCCCGGTGTCGCTGGTCTCGGTCTCGGGATGGAGGATTTTTGCAATGACCAAAGCCGCCGGGGCGCTCATTACCGAGGCGGTGATGATGTCGCCCGCCTGCATCCCAGGGAAGGTGGCGTAAACGATCATCACCCCGGTCGCGATGGTGGCAAATCCGGCGACCATGAGCGCCATGATTTCGCTCTGCGTCATTTTTGGCAGATAAGGGCGAATGATGAGGGCGGCCTCGGTCTGGCCGATGAAAATATTGCTTGCGGCGGCCAGACTTTCCGAGCCGCTGGTTTTCATGAGGCGCATCATGACCCAGGCTTTTACCTGGACGATTTTTTGGAGCCAGCCCCAATGATAGAGAAGGGCGGAAAGCGAACCGATGAGGATGATGGTGGCGGTGACAGGGATGGCGAGGATAAGTGTCTGCGGCCCGAAAGCCTGTTCGAGATCGGGGCGGCTGGCGAGGGGGCCAAAAATCATTTGCGCGCCTTCGGTGGCAAAGACGTTGAGTTGATCGACCACCGCGCGGGCCTGGGTGAAGAGAGCCTCGCCAAACACGGTTTTTTTAATAAATAACGCGAAGGCAAACTGAAGACCCACGCCCGCGAGGACAGTGCGCCAGGGGAATTTGCTGCGATTGTTAGAAAGCGCCCACGCCAGGGCGATGAGAACCACGAGACCCAGACAACTCACCAAACGGCTGCTAATCATTGGGGGATAAAAACGGAGTTGCGCGAAAAAAGCAAAAGGAAAAGTGGTTATTTTTTTTCGGCGGCCTTTTTCATCTCGTAGGTTTTTGCAACCGAAAGCAATTCATAGACGCCATGCAGCCGGGCAAAATACCAGCCCTCGCGTCCATCAAGGAAGCCACGTTGCCAGAGATAAACGTAGAGAAAACGCAGGGTGGGACGAAAAGGCAGCCGGGCCGCGAGGGATTTGAGCCGGCGACGGAAGCCGACTTCGCGGAGCTGCAAGTGTTCGCGGCTGGCCGAAAGATGGCGGTCGAGCGCGACGCAGGCTTCCCAATTTGAATAGCGATTATGTTTTTCGACAAAAACATCGACACTGGGGAAGGCGTAATGATCCATCTCGCTCCCGAGCCGGCCAGTGGCGCCGGCGATGACGATGTGCTCGTGCACTTCGTTGTCGCCGCTCCTGGTGGCGGCATCGGTGAGCTTTTCGTAGCGTCCGCGGGCATGACGAAAAAAACGGAGGTTCCAGTTGGGATAATAGGCGTGTTGCAGCCAGGTGCCCATGAACATGAAGCGGCGGTTGATCCAGTAGCCGCTGATGTTAGGGTCGTTGGCGGCGATGATGGCGGCGAGTTCCCCGGCGGTGCCTGGGGGGAGAACTTCGTCGGCATCGAGAATAAAGACCCATTCGTTACGAAAAGGGAGGTTTTCGAGCGACCAATTTTTTTTCTTCGGCCAGATGCCGTTAAAGTCAAATTGCACCACGCTGGCACCTGCGGCCCGGGCAATCGCCTGTGAGCCATCGCTGCTTTGGGAATCGACGACAAAGATTTCATCGGCCCAGGCGATGGCGGCGAGACATCCCGGCAGATTGGCGGCTTCGTTTTTAATCGGCAGGATAAATGAGACGGGCACTTTCATAACGGAGGTTTTTCGCGGCGCACAGTGGCGGGCGATCCGACGGCGTAACAGTCGTCGGGCAAATCCTTGCTAACAACGGAGCAGGCGCCGACGACGGTGTTTTTACCAATGCTAACACCGGGAAGAACGAAGGTGCGGGCACCGAGAAAAGCCCATTCGCCGATGGTGATTTTGGAAGTGAGGAGCGGGCGGGTTTTATCCTGGAAATCGTGGGTGCCAGTGCAGAGGTAACATTCCTGGGCGACGGTGGCGGCAAAGCCGATTTCGATCTCACCCAGGGAATAGGCATTGGCCCGGTCGCCGAGGCAGGCACGATCATGGAGAATAAGATTCCAGGGGATCTGGATGCGGGCGCGTTGATGCACGAAAGGGATGCCCTCGATCCTGGCTCCAAAAACGCCGAGCCAGAACAGTCGCCAGGGATTGAGTGGTTTGGGAGTCCACGAACAGAGCAATGTCCAGGTAATCTCCCAGAGCAGAATGCCGATCTTTTGGCGCAAGGTCCAGGGACTGGGAAAATCGGGCAGGGCACTTTTCATAGGATGAGACGGGCGAGATGTTGATGGAAGGTGCTGGCGGCGGTGGAAAGGCGAAAGTGAGAGTGGAAACAGGAGCGGGCCTGTTGACGGAAAACGTTTTTTTCCTCAATGGAGAGGGCCAGGAAACGCCGGAGCAGAGTCTCGGTGCCAGCGAGGGAATCGGCTTCGGCGAAACCGCCGCCAGCCCCGGTGATTTCGCGCCAGATGTTTACCTTGTCGGATAGTAACACCGGGGTGGAGCAGGCAAGGGATTCGGCGACGGCGATGCCGAAATTTTCCTGGTGGGAGGGAAGTATAAAAGCTTCCGCATTGTGGAGGGCGCCCCATTTCGCGTCGCCCGTTAACATGCCGGGCCAGAAGACGCGTTCGTCGGTGGGCGATGGCAGGGTGGCACCCCAGCCGGTGGTGTCGGGGCCGGCCATCACGAGACAGAGGCCGGGTTGTTGCGGGGCAATTTTTCGCCAGGCGGCGAGGAGGAGATCGCAGCCTTTTTTGGGATGGATGCGCCCGAGAAAAAGCAGGAAGGGTCGTCCAGCCAGATGAGGCACTTTTGAGGCAAACGCCTCGGCCATTGTAGCCGTGGCGACCGGTGGATCGTCAATGCCGAGCGGGGTGACGATTTCCCTGGCCGAGAGCGAACGGAAGGAGCGATGAGCGCCGAGGCGTTCCTCCTCGGAGGTAAAAAAAACGGATCTGGCATCGCGCAACACGCGGTATTCTGCCCAGGGCCAGAAGAGATTTTTTTTGAGGCGTTTCAAGGGGAATTGGTCGAACCAGGGATCGAGCATTCCGTGTGGAAAAACAAAGTAAGGCTGTCCGGCGCAGGCCTGGCGGACGGCGACTCCGGTGAATTGCCAGAGGGCGTGGGCGACCACGGCATCGAAGCGGCGGACGTTGTTTTTTAACCAGGTGAGGAAGGAGGCGGAGTATTGCCAGGCAGAGGTGCCGGGGCCCAGCGGATGCAAGGGGATGGGGAAAGAGGTGGCCCACTCGCGGCCAGGTGCGTCGATGGAGGCGATCTCGACCTCGTGCCCGGTGCGCACGGCTTCGCGACAGAGCTGGAGCACGGCTTCGCTGGTGCCGCCCTGCCGGGGATCCATGGAGGAAATGACGTGAAGAATGCGCACGGGTCAATGTTAGTCCACGAAGCCGCGCTGGCGGGTAAAATAGCGGGCGTCGTCGGGGAGTTCGGAGAGTTCACGGGAAGGCACGCCACCGTAGAGGCGATGAGTCTGGGTAAAGGTTTTATTTAACAGCGATTTGGCTGCCAGCACCGAGTAGGAGGGTAATGCGCTGCCTCCTAGCAAAACGCAATCGGTGCCGATGAAACAGTAATCGCCGACCTCGACGGGACGTGAGGATTGTCGTCCGGCAATGATATCGATGGTGTGGGTGAGAATTTGGGAACGAAAGCCGGCGAAAGTGGAGAAATCGCCGATTTTCACGCGGTTCGTGCAGTCGATCAGATGTCGGTTGGTGATGGCGGAATGGCGGCCCAGAATCAGTTCGGGGACGCGGTCGGGTTCGGAGGCAAAATGCGGGGAGTCGATCTGCGGAAAGCCAGTGATCCAGTTGAGATTACCGATGGAGGAAGCCTCGCCCAGGGAGACGCGGGTAAGATTTTTTAGAAAGTTAAGATGTCCGATGGAGGCGTCGGGGCCGAGGTTGACGCTGCGACAGAGCAGTAGTGAATATCCCACTTTGCTACCGGGTGCGAAGGTGCAAGCGCACCATTTTTCCAATAACGGGCGTCGCAAACCCCAGGGGAGCCAAAGAATGAGGAGTTGGAGAAGGATTTTCATGGGTCTGCGGCGACTCGCGGGAGGAGTCGCCAGTGTGCAGACTGCAAAAATCGGGCCGCGAAATCCAGATTTATCGACGTTGCCGGAATTTTGGTTTCGGAGCGTCGATCTCGGAGGTGCTGTTGACGGTCGATGCTGTGTTGGAAGTGGCTGAGCGTTTGCTTTTTTTGGGAATGTAAACGCCGAGAACGTTGCCTTGACTGTCGTAAGCGACGGTTTTCATCACCCGATCCGAGAAGCCGTATTCGTAGGTCATGCGGCGGATGAGCTTGCCGGTTTGATCGTAATGGTTTTCCTCGGTCACGCGTTCAGAATCGTCGTAGCGGTAGCGACTGCGAACGGTGGGTTTGCCGGCACGGTTAAAGAATTGGCCGGCTTTTATTTTGCCATCATCACCCAAGGTATAAAGAATGTGTGCACGCCAGGTGCCGTTGGGATTGTAATATTTTACGTCGGATTGTTTTTTTTCCGAATCGTAAAGGGTAACGGTTTTGGAGTCGTCGTCGTGCAGAATGGTGCTGGCGCGGGTGAGGGAGAGGTCAGGGGGTGGAAGCGGGCCGCTCTCGGTGATGGCCTGCTGGGCAGTCGCCAGAACAGGGAGTGCGATAAGGAGAAAAAATAAAAACTGGCGAAGCGTCATTTGCTTTGAGGGTGTGGGGAGCATTATACTCGAAATACCCTTTTGCGCCACCGATGACCTGGAAAATACAAGACCGCCATTTTTCTTTTACCGAGGACGAAGCAGGTGGGTGGATAATGGGAATATTGAATGTAACGCCGGATTCCTTTTCGGATGGGGGAACTTTCCTGGCTCCAGCCGCAGCCCTTCAACATGCGCGGGAGATGATCGCCGCCGGGGCAAAAATCATCGATGTGGGCGGAGAATCGAGTCGCCCAGGAGCGGCGGCAGTGACTGGGGAGGAAGAAATCCGCCGGGTCATCCCAGTCATCGAAGCCATCCGGGCAGAATCGGATGTGCTGCTATCCGTTGACACGACGAAACCTGCGGTGGCTCGTGCCGCGCTTGCTGCCGGGGCGAATATTTTGAACGACATCGCGGGTTTCCGCTCGCCCGAAATGCTGGAACTCCTGGCAACGACGGATGCCGGCGCGGTTTGCATGCACATGCAGGGCACGCCCGCCACGATGCAAATGGCACCCGCTTACACGGACGTAGTGCGGGAGGTGCGGGCATTTTTTGTCGAAAGTCTCGCTATTTTTGAAAAAAGAGGCATCGATCCAGCCCGCATCGCATTTGATCCTGGGATAGGATTTGGAAAAAGCGTGGTGCATAATCTCTCGCTCTTAAGGAATCTCGCCTTGCTTAGGGTGGGGCAACATCCCATGCTGGTCGGCGTGTCTCGCAAGTCGTTTCTAAGTAAAATCGTGGGAGAGCGTCCCAGTGCCCCCACATGCTGGCTCACCGTCGCGCTTACCGCATGGTGTCGGAGCGCCGGGGTGGAGATTATGCGTGTTCACGATGTGTTACCCAATGCGCAGGCTTTGCAAATGATGGAGGCGATCCATGGATAGGTTGCACCAGATCCTGGTTTTTGCCCGGGAAAACTGGCCCTCCGCCATCGAGATCCTCATCCTTGCGGTGGTCATCTATTTTGGCTATCTTTACTTTCGCGGCACGCGCGGTGCCAAGGTGCTCACAGGTCTGGCGCTTATTTTCCTTACACTCACGCTTACCGCGCAGATTCTCGATCTGCAGGTTATTAGCTGGATCATCCGCAGCCTTTCCGCTTTTCTAGCCATTGCGCTCGTCGTTATATTCCAACCCGAACTGCGTCGCGCCCTTGCCGCGCTGGGGAGCCATCCGATCTTTTCATCCAATAAACAAAAACAGGAAACACTCACCCTGCTCACCGATGTGGTTTTTGCCCTGGCTAACAAACAACTGGGAGCACTCATCGCGCTGGAACGCGACACAAACATCCGCAACTTTACCGAGACCGGCGTGGATATCGATTGCAAACTCTCCCGCGAACTCGTCCTAACCATTTTCTTCCCCAAAACACCGTTGCACGATGGTGGCCTGGTGATCAATGGTGATCGGATCGTCGCCGCCGCCTGCATTTTCCCGGTCAGCGCCCGCGAAGATCTGGATCGCGCCCTCGGCCTGCGTCATCGGGCCGCCATCGGTGTCACCGAGGAATCCGACGCCATTGCCATTGTTGTCTCGGAGGAGACCGGTTGGATTTCCATCTGCCATCGCGGACGGATCGAGCGTAATTTCAACCCCGAAAGTTTTCGCGCCCGAATCAACGAATTGCTCACCCTCGTCATCGAGGATGATGCCCCCAATTCCGAATCCACCGATAAATCGTTTTCCTCATGAAACGCCTCTTCACCCATAATTGGCAGATAAAAATCATCGCCATCATTCTAGCTTTCACCATTTGGTATCTCATCAAGAAAAACATCTCCGGTGCCACCTTTCAACAGCTACCTCCCCCGCGCGCCCTTGCCACTCCATAAAGCTAAAAAGCACTTTCCCCAGCTCCGGTGCGGCCTGCGACGTGCCCAGCCACTCCAGCGCCAGACTCAAATTTTTCTTCCCAGGGCAATTTGTAACACTCTGACCCATAAAAACGTCCCCCGCTTCTTTTTTCAAATCTCGAAATCTGTTTGCCCTTCACCTCTCCGCCCGTTGTAATGGAGCGTTCCATGAGTCAACCCCGTAAAATCTTCGGCACCGACGGCGTTCGCGGCGTCGCCAACATCGAACCCGTCACCGCAGAGACCGCCCTCAAGCTCGGACGGGCCGCCGCCCACGTCATTACCCAGCTTTCCGCCAACCGCCGTGGCGCTTCCACCCGACCCAAAATCGTCCTTGGCAAAGACACCCGCCTCTCCGGTTACATGCTCGAAAACGCCCTCGTCGCCGGCATTACCTCCCTCGGCGTCGATGTCCTCCTCATCGGTCCCCTGCCATCGCCCGGCGTCGCTTACATCACGCGCTCACTCCGGGCCGACGCTGGCATCGTTCTCTCCGCCTCGCACAATTCCTACGAAGACAACGGCATCAAATTCTTCCGCCACGACGGCTGCAAACTCGACGACGCCGTCGAAGCCGAGATCGAAAACCTCGTCTTTAGCGGCGAGATCGAATCCATCCGTCCCACCGCAGGAAAAATTGGACGCGCCGCCCGCATCGACGACGCCCTTGGGCGTTACGTCGAATTTGCCAAGGCCAGCTTCCCCCGCGCCCGCACCCTCGACGGCATCCAGATCGCCCTCGATTGCGCCAACGGTGCCGCCTATAAATCCTCCCCCTGCATCCTTCGCGAACTCGGCGCCCAGCTTCAGGTTTTTCATAACTCACCCAACGGCACCAACATCAACGCCCAATGTGGCAGCACTTACCCTGACGAAATCGCCCGCATTGTTAAAAAAACCGGCGCCCACATCGGCATCTCCCACGATGGCGACGCCGACCGCCTCATTCTCGCCGACGAAAACGGCGATATCGTCGATGGTGACGAAATCATGGCCATCGCCGCCGTCGATCTTCTAAAAAATGGCGGTCTCGCCCACCAAACCCTCGTCGCCACCGTCATGAGCAACTTCGGCCTCGACGAAACCATCGCCGCGCATGGCGGAAAAATCGTCCGCACCCAGGTCGGCGACCGCTACGTCATCGAGGAAATGCTCCGCCACGGCTACAACGTCGGCGGCGAACAAAGCGGACACATGATCTTCCGCGATCACGCCACCACCGGCGATGGCATCGTCAGCGCCTTGCAAATCCTCCGCATCATGGTCGAAACCGGCCAGCCCTTGAGCGCTCTCAAGCAGGTCCTCAAAAAATATCCCCAAGCCCAACGCAACCTGCGCGTGCGCGAAAAAATCCCCTTCGCGCAACTCCCGCATCTGCAAAAACTCGTCGCCGACACCGAGAACGAACTCGCCGGGGCGGGCCGCGCCCTGCTCCGTTACTCGGGCACCGAACCCAAAATCCGCCTCCTCATCGAAGGGCGCGACGCCGATTGGATCAATACCCGCGCCGACCTTATCGCCTCCGAGATCCAAGCCACTCTGGGTTAAAAAACTGCGACGAAACCTCCGCCGCCCATTGCTTCCCACCGCCTTTCGCTTATCCTTTTCTCATGTCCGCCGACCCTTTCGTTCATCTCCATCTTCATACCGAATATTCCCTGCTCGACGGCTCGATTCGCATTCCCGATCTCATGAAAAAAGCGACATCCTTCGGGATGCCCGCCGTGGCCATTACCGATCACGGCAACCTTTTTGGAGCGGTCGAATTTGTTCAGACCGCGCAAAGTCACGGCGTCAAACCCATCATCGGCTGCGAAGTTTACATGGCTCCCGGCTCCATGCACGACAAACAGCCTGCCGTCGGACGCGAGGCCACCTCCCATTTCACCCTTCTGGCCAAGGATAACACAGGCTATCATAACCTGCTTAAACTCGTCTCCGCCGCGCATCTCGAAGGTTTCTACTACAAACCCCGCATCGATAAGGAATTGCTCGCCAAACATAGCAAAGGTCTCATCGGCCTCAGCGGCTGTCTAAATGGCGAAATCAACCAGGCCATTCTCGCCGATCAACTCCCCAAAGCCAGGGAATCCGTCGCACAATTCCGCGATATTTTTGGCAGGGACGATTTCTACATCGAACTGCACGACCACCACATCGCCGCCGAGACAAAATGCCTCCCGGTGCTCCACAGTCTCGCCCGCGAATTCGGCCTCGAACGCGTCGCCGCCAACGATGTCCATTTTCTCGAACGTTCCCATCACGAAGCGCACGATGTCATGATTTGCATCGGCACCCAAGCCATGGTGCAGGATGAAAAACGCCTCCATTATTCCCCCGAACTCTACTTTAAATCCGGCGCGGAAATGCGGGCCCTGTTTTCCGACACCCCCGAGGCACTCACCAACACCCTGGCCATCGCGGAAAAATGCAATATTAGTCTCGATACCAGCACCAAGTATCCCTCCTATCAATGTCCCGACGGGCTCACCGCCGAGCAATACATGCGCCAGATTTGCCACGAAGGTTTCGAGGAACGTTACGGAGATCGTGCCCGCACCGAACCTGCCCTGCGCGAACGACTGGAATACGAACTCGCCGTCTTGGTCACAACCGGCTTCATCGATTACTTCCTCATCACCTGGGATTTTATTCATTACGCCAAAAGCCAGGGCATCCCGGTGGGTCCCGGTCGTGGTTCCGCCGCAGGCGCGATGGTCGCTTACGTAATGAAAATCACCGATATCGATCCCATCCGTTTCGGCCTGCTTTTCGAGCGGTTTATGAATCCCGAACGCATCAGCCCACCCGATATCGACGTGGATTTTTGCCAGACCCGCCGCGGCGAGGTCATCGATTATGTGCGCCGCAAATACGGAAATCGTTCCGTCTCGCAAATCATCACCTTCGGCACCATGGGCGCGAAATCCGTCGTTCGCGACGTGGGCCGCGTGCTCGGCTGGAGCTACGGGGATGGAGATCGCATCGCCAAAATGATTCCCACCGACCTGGGAATTACCTTGAAAGGTCTGGAAAAGAAAAACAAAACAACCGGGCTGGTCGAGCACGTGCCCGGTGCCATCGATAAAAATCCCGAGTTAAAAAAAGCCGTCGAGACCGATCCCGCCACCGCCCAGCTTTGGGAGTATGCCACCACCCTCGAAGGTCTCTCGCGCAACAGCGGCGTTCACGCCGCCGGGGTGGTCATCAGCGACCGCGATCTCTCCGATTACATCCCGCTCACGCGCAGCAGCGAAGGCGAGGTGGTTAGCCAATACGCCATGGGGCCGCTCACCGATCTCGGTTTGCTAAAAATGGATTTTCTTGGCCTTAAAACGCTCACCATCATCCGCGATGCGGAGGATTTGATCCGCCAAAAAGACGACGCTTTTCGTGTTACTGACATTTCTCTCGAAGACGAGAAAACCTTCGCCCTGCTAAACCGGGCCGAGACCGCAGGCATCTTCCAGCTGGACGGTGGCATGACTTCCTGGTGCCGTTCCTTCGACTTCAAAATCATCGACGACATCTACGCCTTGAGCGCCCTGTATCGTCCGGGCCCCATGGAATATATTCCCGACTATGTAAAACGCAAAAAGGGCCAGACGAAGATCAAGTATCTTCATCCTTTGCTCGAACAGGTCTGCGGCGATACCTACGGCATCATGATCTACCAGGAGCAGGTGCAAAATGCCGCCAAGGTGCTCGCCGGATACACTCTCGGGGGAGCCGATCTGCTCCGCCGCGCGATGGGCAAAAAAGATGGCGAAAAAATGGCGAAAGAACGCGAAAAATTCGTCGCTGGTTGTGCCGAGCACAATCAAATCGATGACATCCTGGCTAACGAGATCTTTAATTCGTTGGAAAAGTTCGCCGATTACGGATTCAATAAAAGCCACAGCGCCGCCTACGGGTGGATCTCCTATCAGACCGCGTGGCTCAAAGCGAACCACCCCGTCGAATTCATGGCCGCCTTGCTCAGCAATGAGGTTAATAACACCGATAAAATCGCCACCTTCGTCGCCGAATGCCAGCGTATGGGAATAAAAATTCTTCCTCCCGATGTCAACGATAGCGATTTAAAATTCCGTCCCACCACCTGGGAAGGTCTCCCAGCGATTCGTTTCGGTCTCGGCGCGATCAAAAACGTCGGCGAAGGTGCCATGCAAACCGCCGTGCAGGAGCGCACCACTCACGGACCTTACAAATCACTCGAGGACTATTGCAAACGGATCGATTCCAAGGCAGCCAATCGTCGCGTCATCGAAAGTCTCATCCGTTGCGGTGCGTTCGATTTTACGAAAATAGATCGCGCGGTTCTCTTCGCCACAGTCGAGGGAGTAATGGCCGCCGCTGCCTCCGAACATCGCGACCGCGCCTCGGGACAGGTCTCCCTTTTCGATGTCTTCGACACCGCACCCGCGCCCACCACACTTGCCCAGCTACCCAACGTCGATCCGTGGAGCCAGGCCGAGCGACTTGCCGCCGAAAAAGAATTGTTAGGATTCTACGTCACCGGCCATCCGCTCGATTCCTGGCGGGAAACCTTGCAGGAGGGCGGTTACGTCAGCCTCGCCGACATGGTCGGGATCGAGGATAAAACCGTGGTCGAAGCCGCTGGACTGTTAGTCGCAGTGGAAAAACGCTTTACCAAAAAAGATAACAAGCCTTATGCCATCTGCCAGATGGAGGATCTCACCGGGCAGGCGGAGGTCATGGTCTGGCAGGAAACCTTCAGCCGCACTCACCAACATCTGGAGGTCGGTAAAATGGTAAACATCACCGCGAAACTCGACAAACGCGAAGATAAACCGCGTCTGGTGGCCAACGATTTTAAAGTGCTCAAAGAAAACAAAGCCGGTGGATCCCTGCGACTAACCTTGCAGCACGAATTGGTGGAGGTGGAAGACCTGGCGAAAATTCGCGAAACCCTTTACCGTCACCCCGGAAAAACCCCGGTTATTTTAAGTTTTCAACTAGGCACCGGAGCGCGTGTCGCGCTGAGGACCGATGCCAAATATTTCGTGCAGGACACGCCGGAATTGCGTGCCGAGTTAAACGGTTGGATCGTTTAGTGCGGCATCTCTCAGCACCCGCGACCGACCTATATAAGGCTGGGCTTAAAGGTGCCGGGGTTAACCTTGCCAGCAAGGCTCTGCGAGTTGGATCACTTCGTTTTCGTTCAGGAATTCGCTTAAGCGATAGGCAGTGTTCAACATGATTGTAGTCGAAGACTCGTGCCTCGCCTTCGCTACAACCTTTAGTGTTCGGTCTATTTTACTTTGACACTTGTGAGTCTTCCTGATGGATCGCTATGCGGGTCACCGATCAACATGATCACAGCCTCGGCATCCAGTGAATACTGTGGATTTCGGCTCCCTGCGGATACCTCTATCAAAATGGAATCACCGGCAAGGGCGGAGATCGACTCAAAATAGAATTCGGGTGGTTCAACCTGATTGATCCTGCCAAGGATATTCTGAAAATAGTCCTGAATCTGAACCAGTGTTGCTCTCCCGTGCTTGGAGTCAACATAGAAAACCTTACTTGTCGGCAACGGAACAAAAGGAGAATTCTTGCCGGAACAAAAGGAGACAGTTGATTAAAGGGTGTAAGCCCCTAAAACACTGGGCCAAACGTCTTTTGGAGCATGCTCAACCACCCAGAATTTGGAGTTCGGATGGTGCAC
>JBBRFA010000025.1:0-33620 GCA_038225185.1 Chthoniobacterales bacterium | reverse complement strand
TCAATCCAGCATTGCGCACCCATGCATCGGCGATGAGAGCGTGGCCTGCGTTGGTGGGATGCACGCCATCGGGCAACCAGAAAGCAGCCGGAGCGCGGCTGCTCGCGGCGGCAAATAACCCATCCAGGGGAATGAGGTCGGCACCAAATTCGATCGCGAGATCGCGCACCGCACTTATTTTGGGATCGAGATCCTCCCGCCACATCCGGCGATCTTCCGGCACAGGCAGGAGGAAAGGTTCCATCAGCACCAGTTGCGGATGGAGGGCACCCCGGATCCGGGTTAGGACGCGATGAAAGGAGTCGGTGAACTCATTGAGGGGCGATTCTTTTTTGCTATCGTAACGGCGCCCGACGTCATTGATGCCAATGAGAAAAGTAACGATTGTCGGTGCATGAGCGAGAAGATCTGTCTCCAGGCGCGCCTCCAAATCGTAAATCCTATGACCGCTAATGCCTTGATTGAGGACTTGCAAAGCCGGTGCGGCAAAATGTAGCCCGAGAGCAGCATCGATGAGTTTTACGTAGCCTGCGCCGTGGGAGAGTGGATTGTTTCTTTCGCGACCGGCATCGGTAATGCTGTCGCCGTAGAAGAGGATTTTGTCGGTGGGCGTGATGTGAAGACTCATTGGTGTTTATAAACGTGAGGGGTTGCGCTTGAGGTGGATACTGGGAAATGATGGGTGATCAGGGAAGATCGTTCAGCCAGGCTTGCAGAAGGGTTTCTTCCTCCGCTTTGAAAAATCCTTTGGCGATGAGTGCGGCGTAACAAATTTCCAGGTTGGAAAGCAAGTTGGTCTGACCCGATTTCAAATTAAGAGAATGGAGGGTGTCGATCAAGGTTTGATTGCCGAGATAGCCGGATATTTCTTCCTCAAAATCGCGCAGGAGCCGATGTTCGTTGCGGTCCTGGGAGACTGTCGCCGAGTGAAAAGAAAGCTGCCAGCCGCAGGTCCAAAGCAGGCGTTGGGCAATGAAACTGCGCCAGATATCGGTCATTCGGAACGAACAGGTGGCAGGCAAATAGAGCAACGGATAGACCTCGGGAAACCAGACGGTATTTTGACTATTAAACGGACACCAGGCCCCTTCGCCGAGGAGCAGCGGAGCGGCTTTGGCAAAGTAAAATGGCAAGGGATGTAACATGCGATAAATCGCGTCCACGTCGGGATTTTCATCCGCCAGAGATTGTTGAATAGGGCTGTGCGCGGCGCCGTTTTGCAAGGCGAGAGGAGCATTCGTCCAGTCGGGTAATGCTTGATCGATGGGATAGCCTCGCGGATAAATAAACGTCTCGGCAAAGTAACGATACGCATTTACCCAGCCGGGAAACGCAAGCAGACGACCGTTGACTTGGGCGCTGGGCAGATTCCAAAATTCGCTGCGCGGCATGTTGTCGTCATCGGTCTCGGCCAGCCACGGGGCGGATGAACGAATGGCGTGGAGGTAGGCGAGATTTTTGCGTGCATAGCTGCGTTCGGGGCAGATGCGGCCATAGGTGCCCATGGTGCGTTGATAAGCGAGATCGAGATAGGTGGCGCCTTCAATCAGAAAATCCGGCGGGCTTTTCGAGTCTCCCGCGATGATGAATTGCCAGTCTCGCGCACGACTTTGGGCTGCTATTTCCTGCATCACCGCATTGGGCGCAAAAATCGTGGTGATGATGACAGCGGGTTTCATTTTTCAGATGGAGGAAGAATGGCCCGTGAGCCTCCGGAAGGCATAATGCAAAAGTGTGGCAATGGAATTGCGGATCGCATTTTTTGAGACTCGCGGCGAGGGAGCCCGGTAATGAATGGGCACCTCCATCCAGCGTGTCTTGCGGAGAAGATAACGCACTTCGGTCTGATAAAAATGCGCCGTCGAACGCAAAGGATGGTTCACCAGACGCGTCAGCACATTGCGATGAAATCCTTCATATCCCGAGGTTAAATCCTGCATCGGCACACCGAGAAGCACCCGGGCCAGCCAGCTTCCGCCTTTGGAAAAAAATCGTCGCTTCCAAGGCGAATCGACCATCGATCCGCCATTGATATAGCGACTGCCAAAAGCGCATTCGTTCCCCTCGGAGAGCACCCGAAGAAACATCGGGATGGCCCGCGGATCGTGGGAAAGACCCGCATCCATTTCAATAATCAATTCATGCCCCGCATCAAGAGCCGCCCGAAATCCGGCTAAATAGGCCTCCACCAAATGCCGATTGGTGGGCCTCCATAAAGTCACAAATCGTGCGTCTTGCGCCGATAATTCATCGCATAATTCGCGGGTGCGATCTTTGGAAACCGTATCCACCACCAAATAAACCTGGCCCGATCCCAGCGCATCCAATTGCTCCACAAAGGCTTGTTGAAAGAGATGCCACTCCGGTTCCTCATTGGCGACAGGCACCACGGCGGCCCAGTTGAGATGTGCATACGGTTTCACGGTTTGTGCAGCATTTCCAAAATGATCCAAGGAGGAAAGCGGAAACTGCAAAGTTCACGTGAGTTATCAGGATCGAAGCGTGAACAGGGAGGCTCCCGCCAGAAAGCCGGAAATCCGCCTCCTTTATTCCCAGGCAGGTCGAAAAACCGGCCCGCACCCAGCCATTAGCCCGAGATAACGAAACCGCATGTTGCCCATCGCAAAATCGCGTTGTTCCTGCGCAGCGGCGATCAAAGCAGCATCCAACCCATCGGGATCGCGCAATGGGAAATGACTCACCGCCACCAGATCCGGGCGCAGTTCTTTCACAAATTCCAGCGCGCTCAGCCCTCTGGCTCGTGCCTGCAAAGCTTCGGGCGTAATCAATCCCTCGCTACTGATAAATCGCAGTTGCGGCAAAAAATAGGCCCCCTGGACCTCATTGCAAAGCACCGTTTTATCGCTTGCTTTCGGTTCCCAAAAAACAGGCGTTGCCAGTGCCCGCTGGCGAGGAGCATCGGCAAAGGCTGCCAACGGTTTTAGGATAACTAGCGAGACCGGGACAGTATAAACCAGAGCGGCAAGGGTCAACATCACCGGCGTTACCTTGGGAATTTTTTCCAACCCAGCCAGCGCCACCGGCAGGGCCAAAAAAAGAAACGGCAGCAAATACCGTCCCTGCCATGTCGTTGGGAAGTAAACTGAAAAACAAGAGCGCGAAACCTAAAGCCGCCAGACAAAATCCAGCAGCCAGCACTTCCTCCCGGCGACGCCATTTCCAGAGTCCCGCCGCCAGTCCCACGACCAGCGGAAAATGGGCTGCCACCAGCAGCCACACATCCCCTGAAAAAGGAATCCCCAAGCCAGGGAGTCGGATGGTACCATACATCAGCAACATCGTCCGCCGGGCACTGTTCGCACTCGGAATGGCACCCAGATCGATGGCCTCGAAACCCGCCACCCACAATGCGGCGCCCAGAAGCACGATTGCAGAGACCCCCGTCGCAAACCACCAGCGTCGTGCTCCATTCCAGAAAAATAAAATGGCCGCGCCCAAGCTTCCCACCACCACCATTTCGGGGCGGTTTAAGGCGAGAAGCAACAGCATCCCACCCATGGCCAGGCCCGCCTTAAACCCCGGTCCCCCGATTTTCGCAAAGCGCAGAAACAAGGTCAGATACAATAAAATCAGCAGCACCGCCAATCCGGTTTCCATCGGGTTTGTCACCCCCCAATAATAAGTGATCGGACTCGCTGCCGCCACCACCACGCCGAGCCCTGCAGTCACCGGGGTCGCCCCAAGTTTTTTGGCCAGTCGAAAAACCAACACCCCCGACACACCGAAACATAGCACCGACAAAAGGCGGGCCAGATTTAAAAAACCATCGTTATCTTTCGCCAGACCGGTGATCGCCCCAGCCCCGACCAGCACCCCATTCCAAAGCAGCGAAGTGAGCGCGCGGGAGGGTTCCCCCAGGTTGAATTCAAACAGGCGTCCATCGATAAAATTGCGGGCAAAAATAAGATGAATCAACGTATCGCCCGAGACCTGCCAGGCGTGCGCCTTCCACAGCCAGTGGCTATTCCAAGCCAGAGCCGCCAAAAGAAAAACCGTTAAAGAAATGGCTGCTATTTTATTTTTCCAAGCCAAATGACGCATCCGCAGATGTTATAAAGCTCCCCGGCAATGTCGAATGCCAAAAACCAGCCCAAACTTTCCCACTGCCTCACTCCACTCGTCGGGTGCGCCAGAAAAAAATCTCCACGGGCACCAACACGAGCATGAGCAGCAATAGCCAGAAACGCAGCGATCTTCCCTCCCGATTCGGGGGAGTTTCCCAGGCCGCTGATAAATCACGTCGCTCCACCCCGCCCGTCGTTCTGGCCAGCGCACGCAACTCGCCGACCCGGGCCGGATCGATCCGCCACTCGGCTTCCACCGCCGCTGAGACTGGACCGAACGGCAACACCTGCCCGCCCACTTGCACCACTCCGCTGACCGGTTTCCCAGGCGATAAAATCGTTCGCATCGTGAAATGACCCGGCCCCATCCGTTCCCAGTTTTTTTCCATCACCTCGACCCCGGTTTCGTGGAGAAATACTCTCGGGGCCGACTCCGCAATGCGCGGCACCCAGCTCGCATCGTAGAGCAGATCGAGCGTCAATTCATCGCCCTCCAACCCGGCTCGCAAGGCCGTTCCCGGCGGCGCCTCTGCTGCTGCCGCCCAGCGCACCAGCGTCTGCACGAGATCGCCATACCCGGCCCAGGACCGGACGGCATCGGAGAATTCGCCAGCCAGGGGGAATGACACCGCCGCCACCCGCCCGGCACCGCGTTGCCAGGTGGCGACCAAGGGAGCCGATTCGCCATCAGCGGTTACTGCGCCCGCCGTGGCTCCCGGCTTGAGATAACTCAGATTATAGCCATCGACCGAGGGTAGCCAGGCGAGGGGACGAGAGGCGATTTCCAGCCACCCCGGCATCCCGGTGAGCGGGGTTGGCTCGTTTAAAAAAGCTGAGCGCGCGATGGCCACCGTCTCCTGCTCGAAGAGGGCCGGCAACCCGGCGGCGTCGGCATTGAAAAAAATCCGCCCGTTGCCTTTCGCCGCGACATCTTTTAAAAAATTCGCATCCGAATCGGTGTCCGACCCCAGCCCGATCACGCTGACCGTGGCCCCGGCATCGGTGATTTCCTTGAGCAACGCGACGTAGGCATCCGGCTCCTCGGCATCGGCGGCATCGGCAAAAAGAATGAGATGTTTCGACCCTGTGGTCGCCTTTTTTAATTCCCCCCACCCGGCCTTGAGTCCGGTATAAACAAAAATGCCACCCCCCGTGCTGCGAATGCTGCGCACCCGTTCGATCAGGCGATCCCTCCCGCTCCCAAGCGTGGTGAGGGGCACGATTTCGTGCGGCGACGAATCCACCGCAAACACACTCACCGCATCCTGCGCCCCGAGTAATTCGATGGCGCGCGCGGTGCCTTCATTCGCGAGATCCATTTTTGTCCGTCCCCCGGCCACCCCGGCGGCCATGCTGCCCGAACGATCCAAGACGATGGCCATGGCCACAGCGAGCTTGCGTTGCTCCTCGCGCAGCTCCATCGAGACCGGCAGCAAATCCGCTATCGGCGACCCAAAATAACCACCGGAACCAAAACTGAAACGGCCCCCCGCCATCAATAATCCCATGCCCTGGTGGGTGACAGCGAATCCCACCGCCTCCAACAAATCCGCCTGCAAACGATGCGCGGGCACATTGTTTAAAAGCAAGGCGCTGCGTCCCGTAAGATCCGTCGCCCGCAGACTTTCGGCATCGGTGCGCACCTCCACCTGGAACCCTTGCTGGCGCAACACCGTGGCCACCGGATCGTCGGGATAGAGGGTTACCAAAAGCACCCCGGCCCCCCCGGTGACCTCCACCCAGGCGGAGGCGGAATTATTGCCAGGGATGGCGTCTTGCGAAGGGGCGAGGCGCACTTCATAGCGCGTGGCACCAGGTCGGGTAAGACGGTCGGTGAGGCGAGACGACCCTTTGCCAGCCCGCAGTGTGACGATGCCCTCGCCCGCTTTTTTTCCATTCTTGAACAACGTCCAGGGCACCGCGCCATCGGGGGTTCCTGTCACAGTAAAATCCACCAGGAAAGCTTCTCCAGGTTGCACCCGGCGGGGGATGGATAAGGATTGCACCTGCACCTCGTTGCCCACCTCGGGCAGGGCGAGGCGGAAGTCGAGCGGCACACCCTGCTCCAGTAAACGGGTGCGCAGACCCGCCAGCGGCTCGGTGGTTTGTCCGTCGGTGAGTAGAAGAATCCGTGCAGCCCGTTCGGGAGACATTTGACCCAAGGCATGTTCGAGCGCGAGTGCCGTGCGGGTGCGGTCGCGGCTGAGCTCGAAAAAGCGGGCCTTGCTGTCTTCGCGCAGACGGGGGGCATCGGCGTAATCCACTACAAACAGGCGGTCCTCGCTTCCCTGCCCTTCCGCGAGCAACTTTTCCCATTCGCCCAGACTGGGTTCGAGCGCGGTCGCCGCCGAAGCCGAACGATCCGCCACCACCCAAAGATCGAGACCGTCGGCCAACCGTTGCCAGACAGGATTGGCCAGAAGCAAAACGAAAAGCAAAGCAATCGCCGCCCGCAACGGCTGACGCAGCCCGGCCTGTTTCCAAAGCCACGCGGTGACTCCAAAAATGGGGATCAAGAGCAGCCAGGCCGGGGTGATAAAATGAAGAGGGACACTCATTTTTTTACCCTCCAAGGCCAGGTCCAATAGGCCCCCAGAGCCACCCCGGCGCACAGGAGCAAAAGGGGAAAAAGCAGGTCGGTCCCGGCGTTTTGATTGCGCAAGGTTTGTAATAAATTCGCGGTGTCATCGACCGGGCTGGCCTGTTGGAAATCGGCCTCGCGGTTATCGGCAAAACCGGATGCGCCCGAGACGAGGAGCCGTCCGGTTTTTTCGCTGAGGGTAAAGAACGCGGGCAGACGCGGGGCACGGGCAAAGGCGGCTGCTTCGGGAGCGATTTCAAGCGCGGCCTCACCCTCCGCGGCGAGCAGCAGCGCCCCCTGGGTGGGGCCGGTTGGGAGGGGTTGCCCCAGCTCGAAATTATCGGTGGCGGCCACCCGCGATTGTTCGCGGACGAGACTGGCAAACCGATGAAAAAGCAGCACAAAAGCGGGCAGACGATCCAGGTTGGAATGGGTGGGATCGAAGCGCAAACGCAACACTGGCAGACGACCGCGCATTTCTAAAGTGGCCAATGGAAAATCTCCGGCCCAGAGCAAAGTCTCCTCACCTTCCGCGAGGGTGGGTGGCGAGATGTCGGAAACGCGGATGAGCAACCCCTGCCAGTTGAGATCCTGCACCAGGGGGTGCCCGGTGGCGACGACTGTGCCGGGGAGAAATTTTTCGGGGGCGACAGGTTCTTCTTGAAACAAAAATGCCCCTCCCAGAGCGGGCAGGGAGGGGGTGCCGCGATCTGCGGTGATGAGCAGGGTGGCGGTGTCGAGATTGGTGAAGCGCACGACCCCGGCCAGGCTGTCGGCCAGCGGGGGGAGAAATTTTTTTTCGGAGCGAATCGAGAGGTGAAGAGGCCTGGCTTTTGGGCGAACGAGAGGGAGACGATCATCGAGGGCAAAAGCGTCGGGTGAAAGCGAGAGGATGATTTTTTCCTGGGTAAATGTGCCCTGGAGGGTAATCGTCTGGCCCGGCTCAAGCCGGAGCGTGGTGGGGGGGGCCTGGTCGATCTGCCAGGAACGCGTCTGGGGTTGGGTGCCGTAGTTTTTAACGAGAACCTCCCATCGATTGTCGGAGGTGGCGACGCGCATCCCGGCGATGCCCACATTTTGCAAAACGCGCCCCACGGAGACGACGTGAATGCCGTCGGCAAAAGTCGCAGGATGGTCGGTAAGATAGAGGCGAAGGGCGGATTTTCCACCGGCCAAAGATCGGAAAGTTTCGGTGGGATCGACCGCGCCCGAGGTGGGTTGCCACCCCTCGGCGGCTGCAAGCAGGGCGGCGATTTCGGTGCCGTTGAAAAGCGTGGGGCGCGAGCGATCCGATTCGAGAAGCAACCACTCGGTGCGTGCGGCGGAGGAGGCAAGTTGACGGGCCAGACGTTCCAGCGTGGCGAATGTCTCGGCTCGAAACGCCTGCATCGATGCCGAGCTATCCAGGACGATGACGACTTGCTGGATCGAAGTGGGACGAATCAGTCGCGGACCCGCCAGGCAAAGTGCGAGGAGGGTCGCCGCCAGAAGCTGAAGCCAAAGCGGGATGGATTGCCGAAGTCGTTCGATGCGACGTCCGCCCACGCTTTCGCGCAGGGCGGGTTCGAGGAGGAAAAGGGTGCTGATTTCCACCACCCGATTTCGCCGTTGCAAGAGGTGGATGGCGAGGATGACGGGCAGGATTGACAAGGCAAAAAAACCGGCGGGATTGGCAAAGTAAAGCGAGGGCATGACGATGCGTTTTTTAGCTGCGCAATTCCACCGCGCCGCGTGGGAGAGCCTCGGCTTTGAGGGCATCCACGAGATCGCCGCTGGCTGCGACCCGGGCGAGGGGTGCACCGCTTTGGCGGGCGGCTTCGCGCCAAAGCTCGAAGTGTTCGCGATAAATCCGGAGGTATTTTTGCAGATGGCTGGCGGAGACTTTCTGGGTGCGCGTCGCGGTGGTTTCGCAATCGATAAATTCAATCTGCCCGCTCCAATCGGGGTCGCTTTCGGCCTCGCAAAACGGCACCAGAATGAGGGGACGACCCCGGTCGCGGCCCAGCGGAAAGAACACCCCCGGTTGCTCGCATGGAAAAAGCAGATCGCTTAGCACCACGCGCACCGAGCCGGCCCGCCAGGGCACGGAACCCAGAGCCAACGCAGTGGCGGCGGGGGGGGTGTCGGAAAATGGCGAGGTGCCCGATTGCAAGGCATCGGGAGCCAGCGGACGGATGGCGCCACCTTCGGCGACATGGACGCGCAAAGCGGCGGAACTACGCCCGGCGCATTCCAGACAGAAATAAAATAATTCGAGCACGCGTTGTTTTTTTGCGGGATCGAAGGTCATCGACCGCGAGCCATCGAGGAGCAGATCGACCGCCGGGCTGGCTTCCTGATGAAACACTTTGAGGGTGTAGGAACCGGTGCGCGCATAGGCCTGCCAGTTAATGTAGCGGGGGTCATCGCCGGGAAGGTAAGGGCGATGATCTTTAAAATCGAGCGACGATCCCATGCCGGCTGCGGTGAGATCGCCGGTGTTGCGTGTGCCCGCCTGGAGCGGCAATCTCAAAAGCGATGCCGCCAGCCGGGCTGTTGTCAATGGGGAGCTGAGCAGGGATGGCTGGGGCATAGTGCGGTAAAGAAAGGTTACTCTCCATGCCCTCGATAAGCCGCAACTGTTTTTGCCGAGCAAATATCGCACGAAAAACACTTGATCGCCAAATCGTGATGATTGACCTCGGACGGTTTTTGCAAATCCAGATACAATTTCCCAATCGCTTCCGCATTCCCGGCGATGTCTTTCGGTTGGGTCCAGTAAATGTGCGAAAATGGGTGATTAGAAAAATCCGAATTGCCGGGTGCCTGGGTGAGAATGATCGGTAAATTGGCCGCGAGAGTCTCCAGCACCGCGTAAGACATTCCTTCGTAGAGGGAGGTCAGAATAAACCCATCCAAAGCTTGATAAAACGGCACCGGATCGCTCAGATACGGAATTCGGAAAACGCGTTTACCCAGTCCTTCGTGTTCTGTAATGGCATCGACTTCCGCATCCAGTTCGCCTTTTCCCAAATGCGCGAAAAACAAGTCGGGATGCTTTTTGGCGGCCAGGGCAAATGCCTGATAAGTCGTGAGAGGATCTTTTTGGAAAGATGTGCGTCCCACGGTTCCTAATAATACGCCATTCAGCGGCAGGCCGAGTCTGGTTCGCAACGCCTTTTTTCGTTCGACAGAGACAGGTGCGAAACGTTCCACATCCACTCCGTTGGCCACCACGATTTGATTTTTCGGATTCACTCCCAATCGGTTGCGGGCAAAATGCAGCTCCGCCGCCGACATATTAATCGTAGTGCCCACGCCGCCCAGAATGCGTTCGATGGCATGGAAAAGACGCGATTTGGCGCTGCGCCGGCCGTGCATGTTGTAGTAGGCATGCGGCGTGTAAAAAATCCGCCTGCCCGCCCCCCATAATCCGAATAAACCTAGCAAACGCACCAGCCCACCCGCCTTGGAGCTGTGACCGTGGATGACGTCGGGGCGGAATCGTTTTTTTAGGGCAAGCAACTCTCGCAACGCGGAAAAATCTGCCAGCGAAGGGGCGTTGCCAACGTTTAAATCCAGCACTTCACCGCCCTGAACCTGGATGTCTTCCAACAAAGTTCGCAATCGATCTCCCGCGCGTCTGCTCGAATAGGCCAGCGCCAGGGGGATGTTGTTTGCAAGCAGATACCGCGACAAGACTTCGACATGACGAAACACGCCATCGATCCCGGGCTCGGATACTAACAAGACACGCACTAGCTTTTTCCCCCGCCAGCCAGTAAATCCTCATAGACCTGGGTGAGTTCGGCGACATGACGCCCGAGGGTCCAGGGGTCGTTCCAATACCAGGCGTGCGCCGCAGCTCCCAACCTGCCTGCAATGCCAGGGGTTTGCAGAATGGTTAGTTTTTCGATCAAGGCATCGACCGAGCCGTGCTGAAAATACATTCCCGTGCTGGCATCGACCACAAAATCGGTCGCGGCACATTGATCGGAAATGATGGCTGGCACGCCGTTGGCCATCGCTTCCAGCACCACCAGGCCCAGGGTCTCATACCAGAGTGGAGGGAAAACCAAGGCCCGCGCCTTGCGCAACCAGCCATGCACCTCGGCGGGAGGCAGCCAGCCGGTAAAAGTGGCGTTAGGACAGATCTTTTTCGCTTCTTCCATCAATTCGCCATCCCCGATAAAAACAGCGGGCGCCCCGGTCTTTTTTACCGCCTCGGCAAAAAGCAGCGGCCCTTTTTCTTTGGAAAATCTTCCGATGAAAAGAAACGGCGCATTTTCCTCAACCGGGGCGGGCGCTTCACGCGAAAAATCCACCGGGTTGCGCACCATTTTTACGGGCACGTGCGCCGGAAGCCAGGGGCGCAGCACTTTGACGCTGAGGTCGGAGATGCCGATATAAAGCGAAAGTCTGCGGTCGATGCCAAGGATTTGGTTTTGATAGAACGTGCGCGCGCTCCGCCATATTTTATGGGTGACACTCCGTCGATCGCAGGAGCAACTGAGGCAACTCAACGAGAGCGGGCGGCGATGGCAGATTTCGCCTTTTTCAAAAACAAAAAAACCGCCCGTGGGGCAACTGATAAAAAAATCGTGCAACGACAGGATGGTTTTAAAGCCCAGTCTTAGCGCCACATCCATGACCAATGGCGAAAGTGCCTTGGTGTAAGTATGCACATGGACCACGGTGTTGTGAGGATCTTTTATTAACAACAATTTTCGCAACTCCTCCGCCGCTTCCCGATTGGCCACACCCCGTCGAAAGGCGCGCAGACGATTGCTATCTTTGACGATTTCCTCCTGGCCCAGATTGATCGTGGTAAGATTGGGCACGTCGTCCAGCAAAGAGGCGCCCTGGCCATTTTTGCCGGCCACGGCAGAAAACAAAGTCGTCGCCACTCCGCTTCGTGCCAGACCTGCGGCCGAAGTGAGAGCCACCACGGAGGAACCCCCATTGGCTTCCTCGTAATCGTTAAGGACGACGACTTCCATTAGCTTTCGAGAATTTCCTCGCTGGTTTTTACCCCCGAACGGCGGAACCGCTCCAGATAACGCGGCAGATTGATCCAGCGATAACGCACTTTCGCCCATTTTTTCCCAAGGGGAGAGACTGTCTGGGGAAAATGCGCCGCTGTGATCCTAGCCAGTTCCTCGCGAGTTAGGTGGACATTACCGGAGAGCTGGCCTTCGCGAATGCGAAACCTGCCTAGTTCTGCCGGATAAAAGCGAAAGGCAAATCCACCGGCCAGGGCGCGCGCCCAGAAATCCAGGTCGGCACAGAGTTTGTATTGCAAGTCGAAGCCACCTAATTTCCGCACACATTCCCGCTGAAAAAGCATGCCCTGCTGATTGAGCGGACTCGTTCCCTGTTGCAGCAAAGCCGGGATGTAAGCGGGATTGTTCTCGGTGGTGATCGTGCCCAGCCTCGCGCCTTTGTCATCGATCAACCGCACATTCCCATAGATCACCGGGGCGGGGCCGGGCTGCCGGATATGCCTGAGGAAAACAGAGGCAAAATCTTCTCCTAATAAATCGTCATCGTTGATGTAAGTAAACCAATCCCAATCGTCGCCAGCGTTTTCCAAGGCCTTATTGAGCGCACCATAAATGCCGCCTGTCTTGCCTGCATCGGCGACGACCAGGCAACCGGGATATTTCTCCTGCAACGTCACGACCATCGGCTGCGGCACGGCCAGCAGGTGTTTTACAGAAAAGGGGAGAGCTTGCACCCCGCGAATCGTTTCTTCCAGATAAGGCGAGGTGCCCAGGGTGGGTGTCACTACCAATAATGTCGGTTCCCGGCTCATCCGGGCGCGATTACGCATCAAAACATTCGCCTTGTCGAACTTTTCCTGCTTAAAATTCGCCAAGTGAAACAGTCCTGTCTGCGTCTGCTGATTTTGTTGGCGATTTTGCTCCTGGCAAAACCGGCCCCCGCCCAGCCCCTGCGTGTTTTTCCTTTGGCGGCAGGTAATTTATTTAATGTGGGCGACCCCATTCGTTTCGCTGTAGTCGCCAATTCCACCCAGGTAAACTGGCGGGCCGTCGATTTCGATGGCACGGAAGTAGCCAGCGGGAATGCAGCAGTGGTGCAAAGCCGGGCCCAAATCATTACCGAAATAGCGCAACCGGGATTCTATGAATTTTATCTCACTGCCAGCACGCCCGCCGGAGTCGCACTTGCCGGCTCGACCACCGCGGCGGTGCTCTCACCGCTGCCAACGGTTGGCACGAATTCGCGCTTCGGGGTAATGACTCATTTTGCGCAGGGTTGGAATCTCGATCTGCTGCCTATTATTAGTAAAATGGGCGTGCGCCACATCCGCGATGAGCAATACTGGGCCGATGTGGAGACCATCCCCGGCACATTTTCCTTCCCCCCGCTCCACACCGATTACATGGCGGCGACACAAGCCGCCGGGCTGGAGCCGCTGATCGAGTTTACCTTTGGCAATGCGCTCTATGATAACGACGGGCAGACGCCTCCCCAGCCGGTGACGCCGTATTCAACGTCGGGGCTGGCGGCTTTTGCCCGTTATGGTAAAGCGGTGCTCAATCAATACGGTGCGCAGATAAAAACCGTCGAAGTCTGGAACGAATTTAACGGCACCTGGGGCACAGGTCCCGCCGCAGCGGATCGACCGCTCTATCATGCCCGAATGTTAGCCGCAGTTTATCCCGAGGTAAAAAATGTGCGCCCCGATGTCACCGTGCTGGGGGGTGCGGCGGTGCTGATTCCCCTGGGGTATTTTCGGGGTTTATTCGGTCACGGTGGCCTTGCAAACCTCGACGCGCTCGTCATCCATCCCTACCGCGCAAACCCCGAGGGTGTGGAAAAAGAATTGCGTGCCCTCCGCGAGATTATGACGGAGTTTGGCGGCCCAAAACCCGTCTGGGCGACTGAGTTTGGCTCGGGCGAATATCCCGATCTTGGGAAACGCCAGATGGCAGCGTATCTCGTTCAAATGCAAACACTTCTGCTGAGCGAAGGGGTGGCCAGGAGCTATTGGTATTTGCAACGCGACTACCAAAATTTCGTCACTGGCCTGGTTTATGGGCCGGATGATCCCAAGGGACGTTATGTGCCCACGGCGGCTTTCCTCGCGTATCGCACCAGCATCGCACTTTTCGATGGCTATGAATTTGTCCGCCGGGAAAACAGCGACCCGCGTGATCGCTTTTATCGTTTCGCCAAAAGCGGGCAGCCCGATTTGTTAGTTTGCTGGTCCACCGATGGTGCTGGCTCGATCCGGCTGCCTGGCACTGCACCTCTGCAAAAAATCGATGTCATCGGACGCTCCAACACTGTTCCGCCCGTCAAAGCCATGGTGGAAATCCCCCTGGGAAGAACCCCGTTTTATTTGTTAACATCGACGTCTGAGGCCGGCAGTGGCCCGCGTGCGGAACGGTTGCTGGCCGATAGCCGGCTGGATTATCTTTATCAAAAAAACAGTGCGCAAGGAGCAGCTTCCTGGCGTTTTGGGTGGGTCAAATGGCCGGCCGACACGGTGTATCCGGCGGAAGATTTTACCGAGCTAACCTGGATGCTGAAAGATTTTGGCTATGAATGGACCGGGCCGCATTCCTTCCTAAGTATCACCGAAAGCCAGGCCCACCCCTCCTCCGTGGGTTTCGATCCCATTGCGACCGTGCGGCGTTGGACCAGCACCCATCGAGGCGCGGCAACCATCCGGGCTGCCGCCAATCGCCCTGCGACCGGTGGTGACTGTGTCGATTTTCATATCTTTATCGATGGAAAACAGATTTATCACAAACGTCTTTCGCCCACCGATCAATCCGCCGCAGTCACCCTGCCGGTCACCTTATCCACGGCATCCAAAGTGGATTTCGTCATTACCTGCGGCCCGTGTGGGGAGATTAATTTCGATGCCACCGAGTTTTCCGCCTCGATCACCACCAGCCAACCTTGAGAATAAAAAAATACGCTTGTTTTTTTTTCGCCTCTTTGAGCATCATCGCCCGCGATTCGGATTCTTTTACATGCTGAGCTATCAAACCATCCTGCAAGGCTGCCTCGAGGGATTATTATCGTTATCCGCCCGTCTGCATCTGCCGGGCACCGGAAGTTGGTGGCAGGAGATTTTACTTCGGGCCATGGGTGCCAGGGTCGGCGGGCCGGTTTATTGCGCCCCGGGATGCAGCTTTCTGGGAGCTAAAAATTTACGATTCGGACGGTATGTATCCATCGGGGCGGGTTCACGGGTGGTAAGCTGGCTGGGCGTAACGGTCGGCGACCACTTTATGGCGAGCGATTTTTTAAATATCAACGACGGCAATCACGATCCGGTCACCTTGTTTCCGAAAAAGGGCGGCGAAATTAAAATCGGCTCCCGCGTCTGGTGCGGCACCCACGTCACGATCTGTGCCGGGGTCGAGATCGGGGACGATGTCATCATTGGCGCCGGGTCCGTCGTGGTAAAATCCATCCCCTCCAACACCATTGCCGCCGGGGTTCCCGCCCGCCCGATTCGCGTTTTGGAAAGAAAAACGACCGGGCTATGGTCGTTCTGGCCCGAGGCCTCGGCCGAATTTGACTGGAAAAACATCCCCCTTTGGAAACGTCGGCTGCACTGGTTGCGGGCGCGTATTTGAGGGGGAAAATGGCGCATCCCACCGACATGAGGATCTTGCAGGTGAGTTGCAACGACCACCAGGGAGGTGCCGCCCGCGCGGCGACACGCCTGCACCAGGCGCTCTCGCTCGATCCCGGGATTAGCTCGAAAATGTTCGTGGTTAATAAAACCAGCGACGTTCCTAATATCAAATCGTTCCAGTTTTATCCCTTCCTGCCAGCAAAGATTAGCCGTCTGCTCTACCGTCTCGGGCGGCGGTTGCATCATCCGGTGAGTTGCATCGATGGCACACTCTATTCGATGGATTGGAACTATTACGGCGCGCAGCCTGCCCGGCAATTTCCGGAGTCGGATCTAGTCAATCTGCATTGGATCGTGGATCTGCTCGATTACCGGGCGAATCTGCCTTTGCTGGCAAAAAAGACGCCTTTGGTCTGGACGTTTCACGACATGAACGCCTTCACCGGCGGGTGCCATTACAGCAACGAATGCGAGCGATTTACCGACGCCTGCGGAGCATGCCCGATGCTGGGGTCGAAGGAGGCCGATGATCTCTCCTCGCAGACGATTTTAAGAAAGCAAAAAGCCTTGCAAGGTATCCCGGATGAAAGGATCACCGTGGTGTCGCCGAGCAATTGGCTGGCAGGGGAAAGCCATCGCAGCGCACTCTTTGGCAGGTTTCAAACGGAGGTGATCCCCAACGGCATCGATCCCGATGAATACACCCCGGTGGATCGCCACGAAGCCCGCCGCATCTTTGGCTTGGAGGAAAAAGATAAAATCATACTTTTCGTCGCTGATGCTGTTTCCGATCTGCGCAAAGGCTTCCATCTCCTCAATGTCGCCTTGCAGGAGCTAACCGACATCGAGGATTTATTCGTTCTAACCATCGGACGCGGAATAACGGAGCAAGCCCTGCCCTGTCGTTCGCGTCATTTGGGGACGATTAACGAGATCGACCGGCTGAGCCTGGCTTATTCGGCGGCGGATATTTTCGTCATTCCCTCCTTGCAGGACAACCTGCCCAACACCATTCTCGAAGCCATGTCCTGCGCGCGACCTGTGGTGGCGTTTCGCACTGGTGGCATGATTGATCTGGTAAAAGAATCGCAGACCGGATTACTAGCCAATGCGGGTGACGCCCGCGATCTGGCGCAACACCTGCGCTGGCTTTTGGATCATCCCGCGCAAAGTGTCGCCATGGGATTGCGCGGACGCGAAAGTGTTCTTGGTTCGTTTACTTTGCGACATCAGGCCGAAAATTATCGCCGACTTTACGAGCGGATTCTCGATCAAAAAAACCTCCCGGGCAGATAGCACTATATGTCGGAATCGCTTCCACTGGATAAAACAGCTTCGGAGACGCACGTGCCTGGGAAAAAGCGCGGGGAGCGCAACTGGAACATTCTCGGGGTGCTGGTGGGATTTTTAACCCCGTTTTCCATCAGCTTGGTGGGCAAGATGCCTTTGAGCGAAATCCTCCTTCTGGCACTTGCCGGTTTCGTCGTGCTGGGGGCGATTCTCAATCAACGCATCCCGGGGCCAGTCGCAGCCCCACGTTTGCTGGCCCTCTTTTTAGGATGCCAGATCATTGCGCTGGCAGGCTATGTGGTCTCGGATTTTTATCGTAACAGTCTGCCCTTGGATATGATTCGTGGTTGGAGCCGGATGGTTTTTCTCGCTCTCGACATTTATTTTATCGGTCTCATTTTTGGAAAATCAGAAAATGCCTATCTCGGAGTTCAGATCGGGGCGGTCTTTGCCGGGGTGCAATGTCTTTTTGTGCGCCCGCTTTTCGGCGATTACTGGAAGTTTGGTTTTGGATTTCCACTCACCCTGGCTGTGTTGTTGTTAGGCCCGCGTTTGTTCGGTTACTGGGGGGCCCTGGCGGCTCTGGTGCTGATGGCATTTCTGCATGTGATCTTCGATTTTCGCAGCATGGCGGGGGAGTGCATCTTAATGATAGGACTTCTCCTGCTGAGAATGCTAAAGCCGCCCGTGCGGAAAATGGTTTTTGTCGGCGGCGTGCTTTTGGGGCTGGCGATTTTTCCCTGGTTTATCTCCCAGGTGTTATCGTCGGATTCCAGCAGAGCCACCCGTTCCAATGTGGAGCGCACCGCCATGTTGCAAGCTGCCTGGGAAGGGTTTCTCAAGTCTCCCATCCTGGGTAACGGATCGTGGTTTAGCCAGACGAATGTAATGGACGAATTCCTTGTGATTCGATCCACCAACGCGCAACTTGCCGGGGTCGGCGGATTTGCCGATGACGACTTCGAGGGGCTGGCGATTCACTCGCAGATTCTGGTGAGCCTCGCCGAGGGGGGGCTTTTTGGCGGCACTTTCTTTTTTGCTTACGGCATTATGTTAGCCTGGGCGATTCAATATTGCATTCTCAGCAGTCCGTGGAACTGGCTTTTACCGATCAAACTTTTTTCGCTGTTGATTGCGACGTTCAACTTGCTAATGAGTCCGTTTTCCGGCGGTCATCGGGTCGATATCGCAGTGGCCACAGGTTTGATTTTACTTTACTGGAACGAACGGAATCGTTTTAAATCAAAGCCCCAGTCGCCCCGGAACTTTTCATTCAAATGATGTCTGGTCATGAAAGTTTTGCATTTACACCCTTGTTTTGCCTACGGCGGGATCGAATCGCTCCTGTCCACTTTGGGGCAGTCGCGTGGATTTGCCCCGGAATTGCAATTTGAATTTGGCTTTTGTCTCACCAGCAGGCTGGTCGGGGAATTGGAAAATCTGGGCTATAAAGTCAGCCTCCTCGGCACGGCCAAAGCCCGTTATCCGTGGCAGATTCTTAGCCTTCGGAAACGCCTGCGGATGCTTTTGCAATCGGGGGGGTTCGATGTCGTGATCTGCCACTCCATCTGGATGATGGCGGTGGGAGCCAAAGTGGTGCGGGCATGCGGCCTGCCTCTGGTTTACTGGATGCATAACAATGTGCCGGAAGGCAGGCATAATCTCATCGAGCGGTGGGCCTCTGGCGTGTCGCCCGATCTGGTGATCTGCAACAGCCAATTTACCGCAGATTCTTTAGGCCGACAGTTCAAGAAACTACCTCCCAGTGAGGTGATCCATTGTCCGGTAAGCCCGGCTCCTTTTCAGAAGTTAGAACGTTCGCGTCGGGAGGATTTACGCAGTGAACTAGGTGCGCCGCCCGAGACCTGCGTCATTATCCAAGTCTGCCGGCCCGAACCCTGGAAAGGGCAACGCGATTTATTGGAAGCAGCCGCACTGTTACCCCGGGAAGGGAAATGGCAGGTCTGGATGGTGGGAGGTGCGAGCACGCCGGTCCAGGAGCGTTGGTTGAGCGATTTGGTAGAGTTGGCCGGGGAACGAGGTATGAGTGAGCGCATAAAATTTCTCGGGAGTCGCATCGATGTGCCAGAGTTGCTGGCGGCGGCGGATGTTTTTTGCCAGCCCAACTCCACACCGGAGCCGTTCGGACTCGTTTTTGCCGAAGCGCTCTTCTGCGGTCTGCCGGTGGTAAGCTATCGTCACGGTGGGGTGGTCGAAATCGTCGATGAAACCTGCGCCGTGTTAGTGCCCGCCGGAGATCGGCAATCGCTTTCGGGGGCTTTGCTAAGTTTGATCGTCAATCCCGCATTACGCGAGACGATGGCGCCCGCCGCACGGGCCCGCGGCGAAAAGGTGTGTCATCCCCGGCATATTCTGCCCCAGGTGGCGCGTGCTTTGCAGAGGGCTGGCCAAACGAATACCTAATCACCTGGCCCCATGGAAAAAACAACCGCCACGATCCGCACCATGATGGGGAAAAAGAACGTCGCCCTCGCGCTCCGCTGCCTGGGCAGTGCGAAAGCGTTTACGCGGCGTCCCCTTCGATTCGTCGTGCATGACGACGGTACGTTGGACGATGAAGACCGGGCGTTGCTGGTCGAAAAACTGGCTCCGTGCGATTTCCAATCCCGGGATGCGCAAGGAGGCAGAGTCGAGGAATTGCTCGCGCGCTATCCGCGGTGCGGGAAGTTTCGCAACGCTAATTTATTCGGACTCAAATTATTCGATGTGCCGTTGTTATCGACGGACCAGGCGATTTATCTCGATACGGACATACTTTTTACGCGTCCGCTCGACATCCCGGCTTACTTCGAGGGCACGCCAGAGGCGGCTTTTGTCTGCATGGAGGATATTGCCGAGTCGTATGCGCCGACGATTCGGATGTGGCCCGGTCTGCAACGCGACGGGATTGTGTTCACCAGCCGCGTCTGCGCCGGGATGATATCGCTGGCAGCGTCGGGCCTGGACCTGGAGTTTATCGAATGGTTTTTAGGGCGCGACGAAGAGAAAAACTATCTTGGCGTCTATCCTTTTTGGGCCGAGCAAACCATTTACGCCGCCCTCGCCGCGCGTGGCCAATGCGTTTATATCGATCCCCGGGAATGTCGCATCGCACATGCCCGGACGCTGCCAAAGGATTTTACCCCGGCGATCTTACATTTTGCCGGGTTTCAACGTCCGCTTTTGGAAAAAGTGTTTCCAGAGGTGGATTTTTCCGATACAAGACCTCCGTTGATTCTTAAAACATCGGCAGCCCCCCATTGCACGCTTTCCCGGCGCGTTTACAGCGCGCTTAAAAAACGGTTTTGGCTATAGCAGATGATTAAAAAAATCCTGGAGCGGGCGACCGCAAAATTCAGCGGCCGCTCGCGATCCATCGGATTGTTTGCCATTTCGTCGCTCCTTTCGCGCGGGGTGGGAATTGCGTGTCAATTACTCCAGGTGCCCATCGCCTTGCACGCTCTCGGGCAGGAAGGTTTCGGATTGTGGATGACTTTGCAGAGCATGCTTTATTTGATCGCCTTCGCCGATTGCGGCGTCGGGATCGGGGTGCAAAACCGGATCGCCGAAGCTTTCGGGATGAAGGATTATCGGGGGGCGCACCGGCTGTTTAACACGGCTTTCGTATTTTTATTTGCCGTGGCAAGTCTGCTGGCCTGTCTTTTCGTTCCAGCCGCCTGGTTGCTTAATGTGGAATCGATTTTTGGACTCAAGGATGCAGAGGTCATTGCCGGGGCCTCGCCTGCCATGGCGGTGGTGCTGGGCCTGTTTTGTCTCGGCTTCCCATTCGGTCTCGCCCAACGGCTCGCCTACGGGATGCAACGTGGCTGGGCACATAACATCAGCCAGGCGCTGGGGAATATCGCAGGCCTCGGTTTGTTAATATTAGCCGCCCATTACAAACTCGGGCTGGCCATGATTATTCTCGCCGCCCAGCTTCCCGCCCTGCTGCAAAACATAGTGCTAATCATTTATCTCGCGCGTCCCTTGGGATGGTTGAAGGTGGGTGATTTTCAATTTGATTTTCCCCAGCTCAAAGGGTTGCTGGGTTTGGGAGCGATGTTTGGCATCCAACAAATTCTCGGCAGCCTGGTGGTGGCACTCCCGGCGGTGGTTATTTCCAGCACTCTTGGCGCGGCGGCGGTGACTCCCTATAACCTGGCCCAACGTTTGTTCAATCTGTTTGCCGTCGTCCAAAACGCCTTCATGCTACCCTTGTGGCCCGCTTACTCCGAGGCCAACGCCAAGGGCGAATACGGCTGGATGCGGCGCACGTTGTCGCGCTCGGTCATCGCCACCCTGCTCATTTCGATCTCGCCGATGCTGGTGGGTGGCATTTACTTCGCGCCAATCATCAATCTCTGGATCGGCAATCAACCAGATCACCCCGTCATGCCCACCCCCGGTCTCATCATGTTGCTTTTCCTGTGGAACGCCGTGGTCTTCATCCAGCAACCATTTGGCTATCTGCTGGCCGGGGTGTCGCATGTCAAAAGACTCACGTTTTTTTCCGTGGCCAGCGCGTTGATCTCGGTGCCGCTGATGTTTTTGCTGGTAAAATGGCATGGCGCGGAAGGCGTCGTGCTGGCGTTGCTCGTCGGTTACGTGCCATTTAATTTGCTGGGTAGCATCCTGGAAACTGCGCGTTTCTTAAAAATGCATCCGCTGACGGACAAAAAACCAGGTTAACACTGTGTCCCTCCCAACCATCATTATCTGCACGTATAACAATGCGGGAAGTCTTGCGCGCACCCTGGAGTGTTTGACCCGTCAGACTGCGGGCACGGATTTTCCAGTGCTTGTCGTGGATAACAACAGCACCGACGACACCGCGCGGGTGGTGGCGGATTTTTCCAAGAAACTACCCGGTTTGCACTATGTGATGGAGACTGTGCAAGGGCAGATCCATGCGCGACGCCGTGGGGTGGCGGAAACCCGCACCGAATGGCTGGCTTTTGTAGATGATGACAACTCGCTGGCACCGGATTGGTTGGAGGAGGCGGGTAATTTTGCCAGCCGCCACGCGCAATGCGGTGTGTTTGCGGGAAAAAACCTCATCATTTGGGAGGTGGAGCCTCCTGCTTTGGTGCGAGATTGTGCTTATGCTTATGCGGCGCTCGATTTGGGTGGGGAGGAACTTTTGTTGGAAGGGGAAACGCGTTGGGTCTTACGTGGAGCTGGTCTGGTCTGTCGAAAAAAAGCCTTGCTGGAAGCCGGCTGGCTGGACTGGATGGTTTGCACCGGACGCAAGGGAAGCGGAGGCACGAGTTCGGGCGACGACACGGAAATAGTGATGCGAATCGCGCGGGCCGGTTACGAACTATTTTACGTGCCCGGTTTAAAGCTGGAGCATCACATCGCGGCGAAACGATTGAACGTGGATTACCTATGCCGGTTGCATCATGGTTTCGGAGTGGCCGATCCTTTGTTAATCGGATTGAAAACACCCCAATCGCTCTTGCAATGGCGGGTGGCGATGGGGGTGCGTCTGATTCGTTTGTTCGTAACTGTCTTGCGGCAACTCCCTGGAGCAGTGCGAGGAGGCGATTACGGAAGGGCAAAATGCAAGATGTGGTGGGCATTTTTTCGCGGAGCCGTGGAGGGCCTGGCGGATGTGAAAGCTCTGGAGCCAGCAATGAAACGACGCTGGCTGCAAACTGGGATCCGATAAATGGCGTATGTCGCGTTCGTGCGGACCGCGTTTAAGTAATTGGACGATTGCTACTTGGACGATTTTTTGACGCCCTTCTTTTTTCTCTCAAAAAGCTGCTCGAAAACTTCGTAATTGCTCGGTGACAACCCGATGGAGCGGTAGGTGCGATGAGCAGGGAGATTGTCTTTTTCGGCGTAAAGTCGGATGCCGCAAACGTTGTCTGCCCTGGCCGCCAAGTCTTCGATGTAAGCGTGGATTTTACCAAAAATACCGCTCCGTCGCAGGCTGGGATCGACATAGACGCTTTGTAACCACCACCACTGGCGGTTAAGCCAGTCGCTCCATTCGTAAGTGATCATGGTCATGCCGACGATTTTTTTGCCATTGTCGGCCACCACATAAAATCCGTGGTGCGGCTCGTTCAAAAGAGCGCGCACACCCAGTGCCACGAGCCGGCGGTTTAAGGTGCGTCGTTCGGTCTCGCGGGCCAGGGCGACATTGAACCGGGCGATGGCCGGGGCATCGTCGGGAGTGGCGTGGCGGATGACTAGATTCATGCAGGGCGTGTGTTGCGCCCGGCAGTAAAACCTTTAAAGCAAGTCGGCGACAAGCGCTTTTTCTTCTTTCAACTCATTAATCGTGGCGTCGATTTTTTTCTGGCTGAAGGCATTGACCGGCAGACCCTGCACGATTTCCCATTTTTGGCCGTCGGTGCGAATGGGGAAGGAGGTCATCAATCCGGGTTCGATGCCGTAGCTGCCATCGGAAAGGACGGCGACGCTGTTCCAATCGCCCGCCGGGGTGGGGGTGACGAGGGAACGCACCGTATCGACGACCGCGTTGGCGGCGGAGGCGGCGGAGGAGGCGCCGCGAGCTTTGATGATGGCGGCACCGCGTTGTTGCACGGTGGCGATGAATTCCGTTTCGAGCCAGGCATGGTCGGTGATGACTTCGGTGGCGGGCAGGCCGCCGATGCGGGCATTGTAAAAATCGGGATATTGGGTGGCGGAATGGTTGCCCCAGATGGCGAGATGGGTGACGGCGGTGACATCGACGCCCGCTTTTTTGGCGAGTTGGGATTTGGCGCGGTTTTCGTCGAGCCGGGTCATGGCAAACCAGCGATCTGCGGGGATGTCCTGGGCGTTGCTGGAGGCGATGAGGGCGTTGGTATTGCAGGGGTTGCCGACGACGAGAACGCGGATGTCGGAGGCGGCGTGGGCGGCGATGGCCTTGCCCTGACCGGTGAAAATGCCGCCGTTAATGGCGAGGAGATCTTTGCGTTCCATGCCGGCTTTGCGTGGGACGCTGCCGACGAGAAGAGCCCAGTGGACGCCGGAAAAACCCAGGTTGAGGTCGGAGGTGGCGGTGATTTTTTTTAAAAGCGGGAAGGCGCAATCCTCGAGTTCAAGAACGACACCGGAGAGGGGAACGAGGCCGGGTTCGATCTCGATGAGGCTGAGTTCGACGGGTTGTTCGGGACCGAAAACGGAGCCGGAGGCGATGCGAAAGAGCAGGGAATAGCCGATTTGACCGGCGGCACCGGTGACGGCGACTTTAATGGGAGTGCGGGCAGGAGTAGTCATAGGGACATCACGTTAGGAGAAGGGGCGGGGGGATGTCAAAACATTGGTTGTTTTTTGGGAGAGCAAAAAAGGGTGAGTCCTAAAGGCGAGACCTGCAATGCCGAAAGGGCGGGATCTTTGGGGCGGACGGCTCCGAGAAGAATTTACTGGGGAGATAGTGTTTAAGTTCTTCGATCATCATTTGTGCGCCGCCTTGCAGAAACTGATGAGCGCAGCGGACGCCACCGGCATCACGCTCTATCGTGGCGGACGGCGTGCGCCAGCTCATCACCAATCAGGAGGAGATTTTTAACCAGGGCTTCTTCCCCACGGTGCAGCTCGGCTTCGCGTGGAAAGATTCGCAGGGGCTGCACTACGGCACCGCTATCGCACGGACGAAGTTTTTCGTGGAATGGAAGACGGCCAGCACTCCGACGGCACCGCGCTGTCCACGGGGGCCTTGCTGGACCGACCGCTCGCGGAGATATGCGAGAAGTCACGTCTGCTCGACCTGATCCGCAATTTCATCCGCTTCGACGCAGGTATTAAGAAGGTGCCGCGCCCGCAATAGTTTGCTGGCACGAAAGCGGGCCAGGAGCGATCCGGTCTTCAAAACGATCATGCTTCGACCAAATTTTTTTAAAAAAATCGCTCTGTCCCCCCGCCGATGTCCCACCCCTTGCGTTACAACCGTTAATAATTCATCTAGATTTTCTTTTTCCCTCATTAAACATGGATTTTTCCCGATATTTTTCACAGGCTGAGTTTTCTTTATTGGACTCCCACGTCTGGCAGTGATTAGCCCATGATTATATGAAACTCTCATTTCCCCATCAACCCATTCCGCTTTGTTGGGCCAAAACAGATGATGCAGGCAATCCACGTCTTTCAGTTCACGACCATTGCCTCCAGATCGGTGCGGTAGGCTGGCAGGTTTTTCAACTGTTTTCGCCAGGCATCCGTGCGCTCGCTCCTGCCGGCGCAGTAACATTGGCAGCCACTCATGACATCGGGAAAATCAGCCCCGGTTTTCAACTTAAAGCGCATCCAAACTGGTCGTTTCCAGATGCCATGGGCCAATCGTTTTACGAAAGCAACCACGCCAAAGTCAGCCAGGCTCATTTAGCCAGTTTACAGGGATCCCGTCCCTACGACTGGGTGCTTGCGGTAGGGGGGCATCATGGGAAATATCCCAGCCCTCATGCCCGGTTGCCCAAACTCAATGAAGGGCAGCAGGCCTGGCCCGCTCAATTGCGCGGCGAATTGTTAAAAGAACTTATGGCTGCCTTTGGCCCGTTACCAGACCACAACATCGCCAAAGGCCCCTGGGTCCATTGGCTCACAGGTTTCATAACCTTTTGCGATTGGATTGGCTCCGATACCCGCTGGTTTCCATTGGCGACCAACGGTCCACTGGCTGATCACGAAACGAGCGATTCCGCCAAGGCCAAAGCCATCCTCGCGGTCGGCGCACTCGGGTGGCATCGTCGCGAAGTTCATCCGGGAATGTCATTTTCCGCACTTTTTCCTGGTATAAATCAGCCGCGTCCGCTCCAGGAAGCTCTCATTTCGGCCATGGACAACCCCGGTCTATACATCGTGGAGGCACCCATGGGTATTGGAAAAACGGAGGCGGCCCTGGCAGGAGCATATCGGCGCTGGACAGAGGGCGGCGAACGCGGCCTTTATTTCGCATTGCCCACTCAACTCACGAGCAATCGCATCCACGATCGCGTCTCAGATTTCCTAAGCAACGTCGTCTCCGACATTTCCATCCATGCTCTGGTTCACGGAAATGCCTGGATGCATCCGGATAGAATTCTTTCCATTTCGCCCACCACGAACGACGAGGAAGGCGCCGCTGACCTCTCCGACTGGTATGCCTCGGGCAGAAAAGCACTTCTCGCCGGTTTCGGCACCGGCACCATCGATCAGGCTCTCATGGCCTGCCTGCCCGTCAAACACTCCGCCCTGCGTCTCTTCGCACTCTCGGGTAAAGTCATCATTATCGACGAAGTCCATTCCTACGATCCCTACACCTCTGCTCTAGTGGATAAAACCGTCAAGTGGCTCCTCGAAGTCGGCTGCACCCTCATAGTTTTATCCGCGACCCTGTCTTCGAGCCGCCGACAATCTCTACTCGAGGCTGCGGGTGCCAAAGAATTGCAAGCCTCCACCGCATATCCTCTTATCACAAAAGTAAAGCGAGGCCATTCCGTCTCGGAGACGATTTCAGTCCCCTCCGCCAACTTGGCATCCTTTCGCGTTCAAATCGAGCAGACTGCGGCCAACGCCGACACCCTCTGGCCAATTTTCGCCGATGCTGCGGAACAAGGAGCCTGCATCGTCATTATCAGAAACACTGTTGCCCTCGCCCAGGAAACCTTCCGCCAGCTCAAATCCCGTTGCCGGGATCGCGACCTCCCTTTCGGCCTGTTGCATAGTCGTTTTCCACAATTCCAACGCGATGAAAACGAAAAATTCTGGATGAATCGCCTCGGAAAACACCACGAATCCCGACCCCACGGTTGCATTCTCGTCGCGACCCAGGTAATCGAACAATCCGTCGATATCGATGCCGACCTTCTCGTTACCGATATCGCTCCCATCGACCTTATCCTTCAACGCCTCGGGCGCCTTCATCGTCATCCACGACCCCGTCCCCTAGGATTCGCACATCCGCGCTGCCTCATCCTCACGCCACCGGTGGATTGGGCGCAGGACGAAAAATCCATCCAAGCCGCGCTCGGTCCTTCCGCGTTTGTTTATCCGCCCTTTTCACTTTACCAAGCTGGTCGAATCCTCGCCCAAATCTACGATAAAACCATCCGTCTTCCCGAAGACATTCGCACACTGATCGAGCAATCCTGCCAGGTTCCGCCACTTCTTCCCGCTGGTGCAAAAATTTTTCGCGACAAACTCGACAAACTTACCCGTGAAATGCTCGGCACCGCTCAACTTGGTGACGTCTTCCATGCACCCACTGAGAACGACAAGGAAGGAGCCAAAACCCGCTGGAACGACCAGCCCTCCGCTCTTCTGGTTCTGCTCCGACACTCCTTTCACCCAGCCTCCGAGCACTTGCACTTCCTTAATGGCGAACGCATCCCTTTTCGTATGCAGTCTTATAGTCGATTCGATTACCCGCTTGCCATGGCTCTGCATCGCAACGCCGTTCGCGTCCCTCGATACCTGATCAGGCATGCCCTGCCCAAACAACCCGAATGGCTCGGAAAACACATTGAGGACGCCGTCCTGGCCATCATCCCCACAGACTCCACCATCTGCCAACTTGTCGGGGCTGAGGAAAACGCGCCGTTCCAATTGCAATATCACCCCGAGACGGGTATTTTCCACACGCGTCAGGATCAGATCCGCAACAACTTCCCCTCCGACCTCTGCGATGACAACTGGTTCTGAACATTATCCCCACGTTGGTGGGGAAATTAAGTCGCTGATAATAAGCAACTTAGCCACAATCGGGCCATCCCCGCGTTGGCGGAGAAACACCAAATTAATAACAAAAATAAATCATAAAACGCACAAAAATCTTGCAAAACTTTTATGATTAGCTACAATCTTAAAAATATATTGACATCATTACGGCCTTACACTAAAAATGCCCGTGGTTTGATCATTAAAACGATAAAATCACGGGCACGTCGGCTAACGGTAAGTCAGACGGAGTTTAGAATCGAAAGATACGGGTTCGAATCCCGTCGTGTCCACACATTTTTACTATGAACCTTATCACCCACCCTTGGATTCCCGTTCGATGGCTCAAAGGACATCATTCCCTCGCCAGCCTCGACGAGCTTTATCGCCGTGCAGACGACATAGCCGATCTCGACTCTCCGCCCCACGAACGCATTTCCCTTATCCGCCTCCTCGTTTGCATCACCCAGGCCGCTCTCGGTGCTCCATCCGACTTCTACGGTTGGGATGGTTTTGGCGGCGATCTCGTCGAAAAAATCCCTGCCTATCTTGCCCAACCCGATATTCATCCTCATTTCAACCTCTTCGGCGACGGCCCACGCTTCCTCCAATGTCCCTCCAAACCCGGCGATAAAGCTTATCCCATTAGCCAGATCAGTTTTACTCTCGCTGCCGGAAACTCCCCCACTTTGCTCGATCACTTCGGCGAAACCCCACGGGATATCACCCCCGCCTTCCTCGCCCGCCTCCTTCTCACCTACCAAAACTTCTTCGTTGGCGGAAGTATGGCTGCCAAAGTCAAAGGTAACGGCCCGAGTCTGAAAATGCTTCACACTTTTCTCATTGGTGCCAACCTTAAAAAAACCCTCCTGCTCAATTGCCTCGACGCCGAACTTGCCCCCAACTTTGGCAAACCCTATTGGGAACTCGGCACCCCCGATCAAATTCTTGGCAACCTCGCCCGCACCGCCACCGAATCCTACCTCGGACGCCTCGTGCCGCTAACCTGCCAGCTTAACCTCGTCGGCAATGGCGTGGATGGCTACACAATTCACATCGACCAGGGTCTCGAATATCCTTCCTTTCCCGCCGCTCTGGAATCTTCCGCCACAATCATTCCCGGAAAAGAGGAACCCCGCCTGCTTCGTGCGGACACCAACCGCAGCCCTTGGCGCGATCTCCATTGCCTCGCCATTCTACGGCGAACTGATGCACAATCCCAAGCCGCTCCGCAAATTCTCCAAAGCCATCTCTTCGAGCACGATGACGGTGATGTTGACCTCTGGGTCGGCGAACTCATCAAAGCCAAGGATGCTAAAATTCTCGACGGTATCGAAGACCATTTTACCGTGCCTTACCGCCTCTTCTCCGAAATTGGGAGGACTATATATGCCACAGGCGTGCGACATGCCGAACTCCAGTCAACTGGTCTTTATTCTGCCGTCAAAGCCTACGCCGAAACGCTCATGCACGGATCCCCGCCCATCGAAGCTGCCCAACGTCACTTTTGGAACTCGCTCGATCTTCAACGCGGGAAACTCATCAATCTCGTCCGCGACGACACACCGATTCGCGGCAAAAATTTCGGCGAAAATGACGACCTCTGGTCCGTGGCAGTCCGACGCGCCGCCCATTGCGCCTACGACCAGACCTGCCCACGCAGCACCCCTCGCCAAATCCAGGCTTATGCCCTCGGTTTGCGCCGCCTTCGCCCTAAAACCAAAAACTCCACGACTCCCAAATCCAACCCTGCCACGTTATGAATCATCACGAAGAAAACAATGCCCGCTTCATTACGCAGTTGATCACTCTTTGCGATAGCAAAGGCGACCGCGGCAATTCCGCAGCTCTACGCCGCCATTGGAGCGACACCACCGCGCACCAAGCACTACCTATCCTCGGACGGCTCGGTGCCATCGGCGACGAACGCAAAACCGCCGTCGCCGCCCTCTACGCTGTCCACCCGCTCCATGCCGAAGGCAATGGCGTCGGACGCGCTGCCCTCTACCTCGGCGACCGAAAAGATGGCGAGCATCCCTACGATCGACACTTCCGCAGGCTGCTCGCCGCCGGCGATCTGTCCGATCTCGCCCCCCAACTCCAACGCTTCGTCAAACGCCTTAGTCGCGAAGCGATCCCGCTCGATTATTCCCGTCTGCTCAAAGACCTCTTTCTCTGGTCTGCCGGCTACGCCCAATCCATTAAAACCACCTGGGCCAAAGACTTTTGGCAGGCCCCAAAAACCGAATTCGAACCTTCCACCCCATGAGCCTCCATCTTACCCAGGCACTCATTCCTTACGACATCGTCGCCCGCTGGCGCAAAGACGGCGGCTTCACCGACAGCTATGCCTGGCACAAACGCGCTTGGGATTGCTTCCCCGACCGCCCCGCCGCTGGCCGCGATTTCCTCACTCGCATCGACGATACCCGCCAGGGTTTTCGCCTGCTCATCCTTTCGACCATTCCGCCTTTCAAACCCGATTGGTGCCCCGACGAGGGCTGGCAAACCAAAGCTGTCGGCGAACAATTTCTCTCCCATCCACAATACCAGTTCTCCCTTCTGGCCAACCCCACCCGCAAACTCGCCGCCCCCCGCAACGCCGAAGGCAAACGAGCCAACGGCAAACGCATCCCCATCTCCCGTCGCGAAGACCTCCTCGTCTGGCTCGAAAAAAAGGCTGCTCAACACGGTTTTGCCATCCTTCCCGAACAAATTCGCACCATTCCCCGGCCACGCCAGACCTTCATCAAAGGCGGCAAAGCCGGGCTCCACACGGCCACCGAATTCATCGGTCACCTCACCGTTACCGATTCCACCCTGCTCCGTGAGGCCTTCACTCACGGCATCGGCTCCGCCAAAGCCTTCGGCTTCGGCCTGCTCTGCCTCTCACCCGTCCTACCACCCACCCACTAAACCATCATCCAACATTAGAAACCGTCCAAAAATATGAAACTGATCGAACTCCACATCCTGCAATCCTTCCCCGTCTCCTGCCTTAATCGCGACGACGTCGGCTCGCCCAAGTCCGCCGTCTTCGGCGGCGTTACCCGCGCCCGTCTCTCCAGCCAATCTCTTAAACGCGCCGTCCGCCTCCTCGCCCGCAGCGAGTCCACCGCCTTCCAGGGCATCCGCAGTCGCTTCCTTCTCGAACCTTTCACCAAAGCCCTCATCACCGCTGGCCTCGAAGCAACCGCCGCCGCCGCCAAAGCCACTCAAATCTGCGAAGCCTTCAGCAAGCTCGACTCCAAAAATCCTGATCAAGTCACCACCTCCGTCTATCTCTCACCCTCCGAAATCCACCAAATCGCCACCGCTGTCGTTGGCGGCGAAGAACCAAAAAGAGCCATCAAAAAAGTGGACCGCCTCGACGCTGCCGACATCGCCCTCTTCGGACGCATGGTCGCCAACGATGCCACCCTTAACGTCGAAGGAGCGGCGCTCTTTTCCCACGCGCTCTCCACTCACGCCACCGCCAACGAAATCGACTTCTTTTCCTCTGTCGATGATCTTAAAGGCGACGCCGAAGACGCCGGAGCCAGCATGATTGGCACCCTCGAGTTCAATTCCGCCACTTACTACCGCTACGCCGCCATTAACCTCGGCCAGTTCGCCGATCCGAATAACCTCGGCAAACTTACACCCGATCAACGCCGCATCATCCTAAAAGACTTCATCCGCGCCACCCTTATCGCCATCCCCGGTGCCCGCCAAAATTCCATGAATGCTGCCACCCTCCCCTTCGAAGTCCTTGGCATTCGCAAACATCACGGCCAGCCTCTGCAACTCATTAACGCTTTCGAAATCCCCGTCAAACTTAGCCGCCTGGGCTTCCAGATCGCTTCCCTCGAAGCCCTCAAAGCACACCTCGCGCAACTTGAGAAAACCTGGGGCACCCTGGGCGAAAAAATCTGGCTCACCGAGGTGGGCCTCGAATCCTTCCTCGATCAACTACTTAATGGCGATGTCTAATACCCTTGTCTTCCTTATCGATGCCCCCCTCCAATCCTGGGGCGTCTCCTCCAAATTCCAACGACGCGAAACCGAGGGCTGGCCCAGTAAAAGCGCCCTCATCGGGCTTCTCGCTGCGGCCCTCGGCATCGACAAAAACCTTCCCGATGAAGCCCTAAAACTCTCTTCTTACGCCGCCCTCCGCTTTACCGTCCTGCGCTGGCCCAAACCCGCTCCCGTTACCCGTCTCGCCGATTTTCATACCATCGGTGGTGGATACGATAAAACCGATCCCGTTCAAAAACTTCACATCCCCGCCAAAGCCGGCGACGGCAGCCCCTTCGGCACCGTCATCACCCGGCGCACCTATCTTACCGATGCACGCTTTATCGCCCTTTTCCAAGGCGACCGCATCACTTTGGAAAAAGCCGCCCAAGCCCTCCGCGACCCCGTTTGGGGACTTTGGTTCGGACGCAAAACCTGCCTCCCCGCCGAACTCCTCAGCCCCATCCTCGCAGCCAGTCCCGCCCAGGCGATTGCCAGCCTCCTGCATACCCTCGGCCACGACCCCGCGATCGCCGACAACCTCGACGCACTCACCGAAGCACCCGGCCCCGGCACCTACCACCAGGCCGATCAACCCATCGCCTACGGTCAACACCACGGCTCCCTGCCCGCCGCCTACCTCTCCCGCCCCCTGCGCCTCTTAGCCCCCGGCGAATTTCAACACGCGTTGTAGGCACAACTCTCTAAGCCGTTCTGCCATTCCACACGCCACACAAACATCCTGGAAGAAATAACCCGCCACCTGCCACCGCCCAACCATGGCCATCTTCGAACGTCCTCCTCTCGATACCCTTGCTCCTGCCAAAGACCGTTGGACCCCCATTTACCTTGAACATGGACGCCTCGAAGTCGATGATTCCTCCATCAAATGGATCGGCTCCGACGGCATCATCCACCCCATCCCCGTCGCCACCGTTTCAGCCGTCATCCTCGGCCCCGGCACCACCGTTACCCACGCCGCCATCAAAGCCGCCGCCCAATGCAACTGCCCCCTCCTTTGGCTGGGCGAAGAGGGCCTGCGTTTCTACGCTTTCGGCATCACCCCCAACCACGATAACTCCATGGCCCGCATCCATGCCTCCGCCTGGGCCGCTCCTCAGAAACGCAACGAAATCGCCCGCCGCATGTTTCGCCACCGCTTCCCAGACGTGCCCACCAGCGGCATCTCCATCAAACAACTTCGCGGCATGGAGGGTCGGCGCGTGAAATCTCTTTACCAGGAATTGGGTGCCCGATTTGGCGTCACCTGGAAAGGTCGCGATTATAATCCCGCTAACTGGAGCCTCGCCGACAACCTTAACCGCGCCATCTCCGCCGCCACCGCCAGCCACTACGCCCTCACCTCCGCCGTCTGCTGCTCCATGGGCTTTATCCCTCAACTTGGCTTCGTCCACCAGGCTGGCACCCTCCCATTTATTTACGACATCGCCGACCTCTACAAACACGAAACCTCCTGGCCTGCCGCCTTCGAAGCCATCTCCCTCGACCCAAAGGACGATGGCACCCTCGTCCGTAAAATTTTCAAAAGAAACGTCGAACAAACCCGCCTGTTGCGCAAAATGCCCGATGATCTCATCGCCCTCTTTGCCGGGGTCGAAGAAGAACCCGACTCCCCGCTGCATCCCCTGCAACCCCACTCCGAAGCATGACCGTCCTCGTTGCCAACGATGTGCCACCTGCGATTCGCGGGCACCTTAAGCGCTGGTTTATCGAGCCGCGACCTAACGTTTTCGTGGGCACCCTCAACGTTCGCACCCATCGTAAAGTCATCGATTTCATCATTCGCAATGCACCATCCGATTTCGGATTTCTCTCCATTTCCTCGCAGCCCAATTGCCAGGGCTACAGCGTGGAGCGGTATGGTCCAGAGGGAAAAACCGGACGCCGCGACCATGAAGTGAGCGGCCTGCAACTCATCGCGGAGGATTGGATGGACGCAGAACAGCGACCATTTTAAAAGGCTGCCAGGCCTCCTGTAGCCGTCTTTTGTGTTTTCCACGGGAAAACCACCTTGGGAGTGGACATTCCAGACCCGGCGGCGACTTCTCTGTGTCGCTCGCGGACCTTTAAATACCCTTGGTAAAGCACTTTAAACTCGCCAAAAGTCGTTGTAAGTAGTTGATAAGGCAGAGTTTTCCCCACCCACGTGGGGATGGACCGGATATTGGGGGAGTGGTTCGGACATAATTTTAGTTTTCCCCACCCACGTGGGGATGGACCGACAAATGCATGAGTTTACCCGGACGCAGGGCAGTTTTCCCCACCCACGTGGGGATGGACCGAAATAAAGTTCGTTTTTTTGGCGGCTTTGGGCGTTTTCCCCACCCACGTGGGGATGGACCGAAAAGGGCCTTGTGATGATAGTGAGGTGTAAGGGTTTCCCCACCCACGGGGG